>JASIGD010000040.1 GCA_030045295.1 Streptosporangiaceae bacterium | reverse complement strand
CGGCCGTGATCTCATGAGCAGGTGAGCCATGTGGTGATCGCCCCGGACAAGTTCAAGGGAACGCTCACCGCGGTCCAGGTTGCCGCGCACGTGGCTGCCGGGCTGGAACGGGCTTGCCCGGGCGTGCCGACCGTCAAGGTGCCCGTGGCGGACGGCGGCGACGGCACCGTGACCGCGGCGGAGGCCGCCGGGTTCCGCCGCGTCGAGATCGTGGTCCGCGGGCCGACCGGCAGGCCGGTCACCGCGGCGTTCGCGTTCGCCGAGGGGACGGCCGTCATCGAGTCCGCGCAGGCGTGCGGCCTGGACAAGCTGCCTGGCGGGGCGTACGCGCCGCTGACCGCCTCCAGCTACGGTGTCGGCGAACTCATCATCGCGGCGGCCCGCATGCACGCGAAGCGGATCGTGCTCGGCCTCGGCGGAGTCGCGTCCACCGACGGCGGGGCGGGCCTGGTGACGGCGCTCGGCGCCAGGCTGCTGGATGAATCCGGAGCCGAGCTGCGGCCGGGCGGGGCGGCCCTGGCCCGGCTGGGCCGGATCGACCTGTCCAAGCTGCACGACCTGAGCGGCACCGAATTCATCGTGGCGACCGACGTGGACAACCCGTTGCTCGGCGAGCTCGGCGCCGCGGCCGTCTACGCGCCGCAGAAGGGGGCCACGGCGGAGGACGTGAGGTTCCTGGAGGATGGGCTCGCCCGCTGGGCGGACCTGACGGAGCAGGCACTCGGCCGGGTAAGGCGGCACGATCAAGGCGCTGGCGCCGCGGGCGGGCTCGGCTTCGCGGCGCTGGCGTTCCTCGGCGCGACGATGCGGCCCGGCATCGAGCTGATGCTGGACCTGGTGTCGTTCGACCGCCGGCTGGCGGGCGCCTGCCTGGTCATCACCGGCGAGGGCGCGCTTGACACCCAGACTCTGCACGGCAAGGCGCCTGCTGGAGTGGCCCGGGCGACCGCGGCGGTGGCACCGGATCTGCCGGTGATCGCGGTGGCCGGCATGTGCTCGCTGACCGCGGACCAGCTCCGCTCGATACGCATCTGCCGGGCTTACGCCCTCACCGACATCGAGCTTGACCTGGGTCGCTGCCGCAGCGAGGCCGGCCCGCTGCTCGAAGACCTCGCCGGGCGTGTGGCGCGCGACTGGATAGCGTCCTGACCGCCGGGAACGTCAGGAAGCCGGCCGGCTGGCCGCGACGCTGCGGTATTCGGCCAGCGCCGCGGTGATCGCCTGGTCCTCGCCGGGCAGGGAACGAGCCCGGTCCAGCGAAGCCTGGCGCAGCCGGGCGGCCAGCGCGGGATCAGCGAGCACCGCGCGCACCGCGTCGGCGAGGCGTCGCGGGTCGCCCGGGGAAACAAGCACCGCCGCGCGCTCGCCGGTGAGTTCCGGGATGCCCCCGGTTCGGGTGGCCACCACCGGCACGCCGGCCCGCAGCGCCTCTTGCAGGATGAGCGGCTGGCCCTCCCACGCGCTGGGCAGTACGAAGACCTGGGCGGAGGCCAGCAGCGCGGGGACGTCCGGACGCGAGCCCGCGAACTCCACGCCGAGCCCGAGCGATGCCGCCTGACCTTTCAGCTGCGCCTCGAGCGGTCCCTCGCCGACGATGACGAGCTGCGGCGGAGGCTGGATGTCCCGCCACAGGTCGGCGGCCTCGAGCAGGACGCCGAACCCTTTCTGCGCGGCTAGCCTGCCGACGGCGAGCACGAGAGGCCGGCGCGGGTCCGCCCCGGGGACGACAGGCGTTTCCGCGGAAACGCCCGCTGTGGTCGGCGGGACCGGCGGCGCGGCCACGACAGCGCGCCCGACCCGCCGCGCGCCGGCGGCCTGCATCCGTTTTTCCAGGTCCTGGGATACGCAGAGCACCGAGGCGGCGCTGCGCGCGACGATCAGCTCGAGCACCCGGTAGATCGCGCCGTTCATCCCGCCCCCCGGGGGCGCGTTGTGCACGGTGACGATCAGCGCGGGCGGTGCGGCAGCACGCTGGGCGGGAGAATGACGCGGCCGGACCAAGGCCACCGCGATCGCGGTCAGCGCTCCGGCCCGCAGGCCGTGCGCGTGTACCAGGTCGGGTCGGCCGGCGCCGATGAGACGGCGGAGAGCGGCGATCGCCCGCAGGTCACGGTACGGCCGCGGGCGCTCGGCGATCTCGACCGGGACGAACCTGACGTTGGCGGCCCGGACATCGACCGGGACGGTGCGGGGGATGCTGAAGCCGAAGTCGCGGTCCGTCTGCGCCGGGCCGAACACCTCGACCGCCAGTCCCCGGGCCGCGCAGCCGGCCGCGAGCATCTTGACGTGCCGCGCGGTCCCGCCGATGCTGGTGCCCAGCACGAACGCGACCCTCATGTCCGGATCACCCGGCGAACACCACCTGCCGGCCGAAGCCGATGATCCGCGGCAGCAACGTGATGGCCCCGATCAGCAACGCAGCTCGCCCGATCCCGCGGCTGCGTTGCCGAGCACTCCCCCGCTCGGTCAGGCGAGCGGTCACTCTTCTTGCGGTGTCGGGTCGGTTTTTTCAGCCGAACGGGCGGTGGTATCAGCGTGAGCGAGGCTCCCTGTTGGTCCGGGGGGGACGACCCCCCCCAAACCCCCCCCGCTCCTGGGGGGAAGCCTTTCCCCCCAGACCCCCTCGGCCCCGGGGCGGCCGAGCGTGTCCAGCCAGCGCAGAGCCGGGGTGCGCTCGATCACCTTGGTGAAGCTGACCTTCTCGCTGGCCGCGGTCAGCGCGGTTATCCCCGCGAGCAGCGCGATCCG
>JASIGD010000338.1 GCA_030045295.1 Streptosporangiaceae bacterium | reverse complement strand
AACGCGTTCCGGCTGGCCGGCGGCGACGCGAAAGCCGGCGAGGTGCTGGTCAGCGCCGGAACCAGGCTCCGCCCGATGCACATCGCGGTCATCGCGGCGGCCGGGCGCGGCACGGTGTGGGTCCGGCCCAGGCCGAGGGTGGCGGTGCTGTCCACCGGCAGCGAGCTCGCCGAGCCCGGCACGCCGATCGTGCCCGGCCGGATCTGGGACTCCAACAGCTTCATGATCGCCGCGGCCGCCCGGGAGGCCGGCTGCCTGGCGTACCGGCAGGCCATCGTGCCCGACAAGCCGGAGGAGGTACTGCCCGCCATCGAGGACCAGCTGGTGCGCGCCGACCTGATGATCACCACCGGCGGGGTCAGCATGGGCGGCGAGTACGACGTAGTCAAGGCGGCACTGCGGCAACTGGGCACCATCGGTTTCCGTAAGGTGGCGATGCAGCCGGGGATGCCGCAGGGGTTCGGGACGATCGCGCTGACGGCCATCCCGGCCGCGGAAGACACGGCGAGCGGGAGCAGGCTGGCCGGCTCGGTCCGCAGGGTCCTGCGAACAGATCAGGCCATCCCGGAAGAGACGGCGCCGGCCGCCATCGCGGAGCGGGTGCCGATCTTCACGCTGCCCGGCAACCCGGTCAGCGCCTACGTGTCATTCCAGGTGTTCGTCCGGCCGGCCATCGGCGCGCTGCAGGCCTACGACCAGATGGACCTGGAGCAGGCGCGGGCCGAGCTGACCGGGCCGCTGCGCTCGCCGCCGGGCCGGCGGTCGTTCCTGCGCGGCGTGCTGGACCGCCCGCGCGCCCGGGTCACCCCGCTGACCGGCCAGGGATCACACCAGGTGGCCACCCTCGGCAAGGCCAACGCGCTGATCGTCGTGCCCGAAGGGACCGTGCAGATGGCCGAGGGCGAGACGGCCGACGTCCTGATCCTGCCCTGAGGCGCGCGGGGGGAACGGCCCGGGGAACCACGGTCCGTTCGGGGCTGTGGGGCGCTCTGGCGCTCGGCGAGGATTCATGCACCACGGCCCGTTCGGGAGAAAAAGTAGTGTTAGCCCATGAACGAAGCCACGATCTCCGGGCTGACCCACGTCGACGCCGCCGGCCACGCGCGCATGGTCGACGTGTCCGGCAAGGACGTAACCGCCCGGTCGGCCGGCGCGTCCGGGCGGGTGCTGCTGTCGGCCGAGGCCGTCGCGGCGCTGCGGGCCGGGGAGGTGCCGAAGGGCGACGCGCTGGCCGTCGCGCGCATCGCCGGGATCGCCGGGGCCAAGCGGACGCCGGACCTGATCCCGCTGTGCCACCCGATCGGGCTGCACGCGGTCAGCGTCGAGCTGACCGTGACCGACGAGGGGGTGGACATCACCGCGACCGCCCGCACCGCGGACCGGACCGGCGTCGAGATGGAGGCGCTCACCTCGGTCGCGGTGGCCGGCCTGGCGCTGGTCGACATGGTCAAGGCCATCGATCCGGCCGCGGTGATCAGCGACGTGCGGGTGGAGTGGAAGGAAGGCGGGAAGACCGGGCCATGGCGCAGGACGTGATCAGGGCGCTCGCGGTCACCGTCTCCAACCGGGCGGCCGCGGGGATCTACGAGGACAGGTCCGGACCGGTGCTGGCCGAGCTGCTTCGGTCGGCCGGGTGCGTCGTGGACGGCCCGCTGGTCGTCGCCGACGGCGAGCCGGTCGCCGCGGCGCTGCGAGACGCGGTGACCGCGGGCTACGACGTGGTGGTCACCACCGGCGGGACCGGGCTCACCCCCGCCGACCTCACCCCGGAGATGACCAGGCGGGTGCTGGAACGGGAGATCCCGGGGATCGCCGAGGCGCTGCGCTCGGCTGGGGCCGCGGCCGGGGTGCCCGCCGCGATCTTGTCCCGCGGCGTGGCGGGGGTGGCGAAACAGACCCTGATCGTCAACCTGCCCGGCTCCACGGGCGGCGTCCGTGACGGCATGGCCGTGCTGGCGCCCGTGCTGGGCCACGCGGTGTCCCAGATCCACGGGGGCGACCACGTGCGAGCGGACACCGGAGCGGAACGGTGACCCCTTCGCGCGTATCGTCGGTGCGTAGACAGGGGAATGATGGGATCGTGGGACGCATGCGCGGCTGGCCGGTCACCCTCACCGAGGCCCATCTGCTCGGGGAGACGGTAGAGCTGCGCCCGGTGCGGGTCAGCGACGCCCGCGTCTGGCGTGAGATACGGGTGCGCAACGCGCCGTGGCTGCGTCCCTGGGAGCCGACCAATCCGGAAACGCCGCTTTACCGGTCCAGCCTGGGCCCGTACGTGGCGATGGTGCGGGCCATGCGCCGCGAAGCCCGGCAGGGCCAGGCGGTGCCGTGGGTGGTCACCTACGGCGGGACGTTCGTCGGCCAGCTGACGGTCGGGTCGATCACCTGGGGTTCGGCGCGGTCGGGACAGGTCGGGTACTGGATCGACGAGGCGTACGCCGGGCGGGGCATCACCCCAACCGCGCTGGCCATGGCCGTGGACCACTGCTTCGGCGTCATCGGGCTGCACCGGCTCGAGGCGTCCATCCGGCCGGAGAACCACGCGTCCCGCCGGGTGGTGGAAAAGCTCGGATTCCGGGACGAGGGAATCCGGGTGCGCCAGCTGCACATCAACGGAGCCTGGCGGGATCACGTGTGCTACGCGCTGACGGCCGAGGAGGTGCCGCAGGGGCTTATGCCCAGGTGGCGGAGCATCCTGCTGGCATCGCGGTCCGGCACGGGCTGAGTTCGCCGGTTAGTTCGGCGGCGGGGGCGAGTCGGCCAATGTCGCGACACACCGCGCCTGGTGCTCGTCTGAGACGGCGTCAGCTATTACTTTGCGTTACATGAGCAAGCGCTCGATGAGGAGCAGCATGCTCACGAGCTGGCCTGACGGAGTCCGCCGACGGGTCGTCGGGTCCGCCCGGCGCCCGCCACGCCGCGGGGAGGATTGTTGAGCAGCGCGATACTCTACGTCGCCATCGTCGCCATCTGGGCGTGCGTGCTCATCCCCCGCTGGCTCCGCCGGGATTCCTCCGTCCCGTCCGCGTCGGCCGGGGAACAGGCCACCGACGAGATGGCAGCCGATAAGGCGGTGTCCGGTGAGCGGGAGGCCGGCGAGGAGCAGGCTCCGTCTCGCCGCCGCCGCTTCCGCCGGCGCGAGCGCAAGGACGTAGCCGAGGAGCGCCGCCCGGTCCCGGGCGAGAGCCGGCGCGTCCCGGCTGCGGGTCAGCGCGTCCCGGCTGCGGGTCAGCGCGTCCCGGCTGCGGGTCAGCGCGTCCAGACCTCGGCCGAGGGCGGGGACTTTGTCG
>JASIGD010000039.1 GCA_030045295.1 Streptosporangiaceae bacterium | reverse complement strand
GCCCAGTGGACGATCAGCGGCTATGTGCTCGCACTCGGCATGGTCGTCCCCGTCGCGGCGTGGGCAAGCGAACGCTTCGGTGCCAAGCAGGTCTGGATGGCAGCGCTGGCCCTGTTCATGGTCGCCTCGGTCCTCTCCAGCGTGGCCTGGAACATCCAATCGCTGATCGGGTTCCGTGTCCTGCAGGGCGCCGGCGGTGGCCTGATGCTGCCCCTCGTGCAGAACCTGCTGGTCGAGGCGGCCGGAGGACGCAAGCTCGGAAGGACCATGGCCCTGGTCAGCCTCCCCGGGCTGTTCGGGCCGATCGCCGGGCCAGTCATCGGCGGCCTGATCATCAGCAACCTCTCCTGGCGGTGGATCTTCCTGGTCAACGTGCCGTTCTCCCTCGCTGGCCTCGCCCTGGCCTGGCGAGGCCTGAAGCGCAGCATCCCGCGCCAAGGGGCCTACCTCGACGCCACCGGCTTGGCCCTGCTCTCACCGGGTCTCGCCGCGATCCTCTACGCGGTCACCGAGGTGGGTATCGAGGGAGGCTTTGGCTATGCGATCGTGCTCGTACCCCTCGCTGTCGGCTTCCTCCTCTTGGGTCTCTTTGCCCTCCACGCACTGCGTACCAGCCGCCCGCTGGTGGACCTGCGACTGTTCAAGGTGCACTCCTTCTCGGCCTCGATCGCGTCGATGTTCCTCGCCGGCTTCGGTGTCTACGGGGCACTCCTGCTCCTACCCCTCTACTACCAGCAGGTCCGCGGCCAAAGCGCGCTCTACGCCGGCCTCCTGCTCGCACCGCAAGGCGTCGGGATGCTGCTCAGCCGGAGCAAGGCAGGGTCACTCACCGACAAGATCGGCGCACGTCCGGTCGTGCTCGCCGGAATCGTGCTCACCATGCTCGGCACCGTCGCTTACACCCAGGTGACCGTCCATACCAACGAGATAGTCCTCGGTCTCAGCCTCGTCGTGCGAGGCGCCGGCCTCGGTGCCGTGACCATCCCCGTCTTTGCTGCCGCGTACCTCGGGCTACGACCCACCCAGGTTCCCGACGCCACCGTCGGCACCCGGATCGGCCAGCAGCTAGGCGGCGCGTTCGGCACGGCCATCCTCGCCACGATCCTTGCGACCCAGCTCCACCGCCACGCGGCTGCAGGCCTCGCGGGTCAGGCCACCGCGTTCGCCAACACCTTCTGGTGGTCGCTCGGCTTTACCGCTATCGCCATCATCCCCGCTCTCGCCCTGCCACACCAACGCAAGGGCCCTGTCCATCACGAACCCGAGCAGCACCCCATCCCCAGCCATCCGCAGGGATGACCCGTCACGGAATCGCCGCTTCCATCACCTCGGTATGCCCAGGCCGACTTCGAACGTCAGGCGACCCGGTGACTCGCATCGGACCTAGCGCGTCGTTGGCGAGCAGATTGGGCGGGTACGCGCTCGCCCTAAGCCACGTCGGCAGTCACGCCATGTGATCAGGTTGCCTGCGATCCTCGCCGAGCTGCGCCGAATCGTCCACAGATAATTGAGCCGCCGGATGTTCGAATAGCGAGGGCGGTAACACCGGGCTGGCCGACGGCCGTGGTCAGGTCAAGCAAGCGGACCTGGCGGGGCGGGTCGGGGCGTAGCAGCAGCTCGCGCGGTGCCACCTCGCCACGCCAGCTGATCTGGTAGCTGACACCCCGGTCATCTGCCGCAGTCGCGGTGAACGGGCCGAAGGGCCACTCGGCCACGATGAGCCGCGCGCCGCCCGCAGACTGGACGTAGGCCACGACAGGCACCTCGCGGCGGACCTCGTCGTCCCGGACCTGGATCACCTGACCTTTCGGCACGGCCCGCCACGACGCTCGCCGGAGCTCCGGCTGGATGCGTCCCGGGCCGGGGCCGCGGGCGAACAGCTGACGCCGTGCAGCGACGGCCAGCCCGACGCCGGCTTGGATCTCATCGGCAACCTCGGCGGCGACAGCGCCCATGGCAGTCAGCGCCTGCGCGGTCAGCGCGAGCCTCGCCGAACGCCACCGGCCGCCAATGCTGCCCGCCGGCATCTGCATCGCCCGGCGTAGCTCGGCCTCGGCCAGCAGCCGCAGGTGAGTCTCCGCACGCTCACGGTCCATGTTCCCAGTGTCGCCCCCGGCAGGTCAGCGGACCGGCAAGCCGGCCTGCCATGCCTAGCTTAATTACTGTTCCGGGCCGGAAGCGGGGACCCGCAGCCCCTCATGCGGGCGGTTCTGCCACACCGCGACGATCCACTCATCCAGCAGGGCCTGCAGCTCGGCCATCGACCACACCGCGGCCTGCTCGGCGTCCTTGCCCCGGTGCTCGGCGCTGCGCCCGACATACCCGGCAACGTACTGGGCGAACAGCGTGGACACCGAACCCAGAGTGCGCTTGATGACCGGCTTGTCGGTCGGGGTATCCGGGTGGGCGGGGACCAGGCTGATCCCCAGCGAGCGGCACGCCGAGCGGAACGCCGCGGACAGGTAAGCCTTGCCGTGGTCACACACGATCGTCTCCGGGATGATCACCGGGCGGGCCGCAGCATGCTCCAGCCGGGCATCGATGCTGGTCAGGCTCTGGACCGGGAGCACCGAACGGGCCAGCCGCAGCGCATCGGCCCAGCCCGGGCGCATCGGCTCGGGAGTCAGCGCCCGGGCCAGCAGCAGCGACGCATCCACGGCCTTGGTCGTCGGGCGCAGCACCGCCGCGGCTATCGAGGAAGTCGCCGAGCGATTGCGTGTCAGTGCTTACTGTGCGATGGCTGCGCCAAGAGGGGCGATTTGCACCTGCGATCAAGGTGGGCCGCCGCCTGGTATGGGATGCTCGCGACGTGACGGCCTGGCTGGAATCTCACCGCGAGTCCACGGAGGCGGCCTGATGGGCGTGCAGCGCTATGTGCTGCGGTCCGGCGCAGTGCGGTACCGGGCGCGCGTGAAGTTCCATGGCCGTGAGGTGGCTAATCGCGTTTTTGAGCGCAGGGCCGACGCGGTCGCCTGGGAGCAGGACCAGCAGCGGCGGCTACGGCTTGGAGAGTGGACTGATCGTCGACGTGGCCAGGTTCCGCTGTCGTATGTGGCGGTTGATTGGCTGAGCTCCCGTCTCTTCCTCGACCGGTGCGAACGGTCCGTGCAGGAAGCGGTTGGGGTCAGGCATGGCGGACTCCTCGGGTCTGTCCGTCTGTGATCATGACCTGGCACGCGGATCCGGCGAATCTGTCGAATGACTGTGCTTTCATCCCCGGCTGCGGTCAGCCAGCAGTCAGGTGGCTCGGGGACAGCCGCGGCGCGCACGGGGGCATTCCACGGCAAGCCATCGGTCAAATAGCCACCGCACAAGCCACGGAAGTCTCCGGACTCTTCAATCGAGCCGAAGAATGCCTTAGCGAACTGCCTGTTTTTCACGCCACGTCAAGGTGCGAGCATGATGACACGGAACGGCGGACCAAGACCGCCGAGGAAAGCGAGGTGGCCTTCGTGACATATCGGGCCACGGAGCTTATCGGGCGGGAGCGGGAACTCGCGATTCTCGCGGAATTTATCGAGCAGGCGGCCACGGGTGGCGGGGCGTTCCTGCTCTTGGGTGAGCCGGGCACCGGGAAGACAGCGCTGCTGGACGCGGCGGCCGATGCGGCCTCGGCGACTGGCACCATGGTGCTGCGCGCCGCCGGGGTGGAGTTCGAGGCTGACCTGAGCTATTCCGGGCTTTATCAGGCGCTGCTTCCCGCGTTCGGCGAGTTCGGCCGGCTGAGCACCGCGCACCGGGATGCACTGAACGCGGCCCTTGGTTTCAGCCAGACGCCGCCGCCTGGCCGGTTGCTGGTCTCCGCCGCGACGCTCACGCTGCTGCGTGAGGTGGCGGCCGACCGCCCGGTGCTAGTGATCATCGATGACCTGCCGTGGCTGGATCGGGCGAGCGCTGGGGTACTCGGGTTTGTGGCCCGTCGCCTGGCCGACAGCCGCGTCGGGTTCATGGCGGCGTCACGGCCAGGACAGGAGAGCTTCTTCGAGCGCGCCGGGCTGCCGCACTACGAGCTCGGCCCGCTGGACGAGCAGGCGGCGAACACCCTGGTGACGTCCTGCTTCCCCGATCTCGCGCCGCGGGTCCGCCAGCGGGTGGTGGCGGAAGCTCAGGGGAATCCGCTGGCCCTGCTGGAGCTTCCCGCGGCGCT
>JASIGD010000337.1 GCA_030045295.1 Streptosporangiaceae bacterium | reverse complement strand
TCAGGTCGATGGTCATCGCGGCCTTCCCCTCACAGCGCTTGCCTTGGACGTTCGCGCCGCCCGGAACGCCCTGCGGGTGATCACAGTCGGCGCCATGCGCGCCCGTCCCTTGCCATCATCGCGTCCGCTGACGCTGGACCCGCCGAACCGGCCGTATATTGCTCAGGCTTGGTGTACGAGGCCCAGAAGTCCTCCACTGGGTCGAGGATCCGCCAGCCGAGCTCGACCTCCTGCTGCCGGGGGAACAGCGGGGGGTCCCCGATCAGGACGTCGAGCAACAGCCGTTCGTAGGCCTCGGGACTGGATTCGGTGAACGACTCGCCGTAGGCGAAGTCCATGTTCACGTCCCTGACCTCCATGGCCGTGCCCGGCACCTTCGAGCCGAACCTGACGGTGATGCCCTCGTCCGGCTGGATCCTGATCACCAGCGCGTTCTGGCCGAGCTCCTCGGTGTCGGTGGCGGAGAACGGCAGATGCGGCGCGCGCTGGAAGATCAGCGCAATCTCCGTCATCCGGCGCGGCAGCCGCTTGCCCGCGCGCAGGTAGAACGGCACCCCCGCCCAGCGCCTGGTATCGACGCCGAGCCGCAGCGCCGCGTACGTCTCGGTACGTGAGTCAGCGGGGATGCCGTCCTCCTCCAGGTATCCCTTCACCTGCCGGCCGCCCTGCCAGCCGGCCGCGTACTGCCCGCGCGCGGTACCCGTGGCCAGATCGCTGGGCAGCCGGACCGCGGAGAGCACCTTCACCTTCTCCATCCGCAGCGAGTCCGCGTCGAATGCGACCGGCTCCTCCATCGCGGTCAGCGCGAGGAGCTGCAGTAGGTGATTCTGGATCACGTCGCGGGCGGCCCCGATGCCGTCGTAGTACCCGGCCCGCCCGCCGATCCCGATATCTTCGGCCATCGTGATCTGGACATGGTCCACGAAACCCCGGTTCCAGATCGGCTCGTACATCTCGTTGGCGAACCGCAGCGCCAGGATGTTCTGCACCGTCTCCTTGCCGAGATAGTGGTCGATGCGGAAGACCGCCTCCGGCGGGAAGACCGCGTCCAGGATCGCGTTCAGCTCCCGCGCGCTGGCCAGGTCGTGACCGAACGGCTTCTCGATCACCACCCGCCGCCAGCCATTACCGTGCGAGTCAGAAAGGCCGCTGCGCTTGAGCTGCTGCACGACGGTGGGAAAGGACTTCGGCGGGATCGAGAGGTAGAACGCGTAGTTCCCGCCGGTACTCCGCTCCTCATCCAGTTCCCTGACCGTCGCGGCCAGCCGGTCGAACGCGTCGTCGTCGCCGAACTCGCCGGGAACGAACCTGATGCCCTCGCTGAGCTGCTCCCATACCGTGTCGCGGAACGGCGTGCGGGCGTATTCCTTCACCGCCTGGTACGTGACCTGGGCGAAATCCTCGTGCTCCCAGTCCCTGCGGGCGAAGCCGACCAGCGAGAACCCGGGCGGCAGCAGGCCCCGGTTGGCCAGGTCATAGACGGCCGGCATCAGCTTCTTGCGGGCCAGGTCCCCGGTGACCCCGAACATGACCAGCACGCACGGCCCGGCCACCCGGGGGATGCGCCGGTCCCGCGGGTCGCGCAGCGGGTTGCGCGGGCCGGAGATGTCGTCGAGTCCCGCGATGACGCCCGGATTGGCCGGGGCGAGTCCCTCGGGGCTCCCCGGTTCTTCTGTCATTCAGAGCCCCATCTTTGTTCTGATCGTGTCGAGCAGCTCGTTCCACGATGCCTTGAACTTCTGCACGCCCTCGACCTCGAGGACGCGTACCACGTCGTCGTATTCGATGCCGAGCTCTTCCAGGTCGGCGAAGACCTGCCGGGACGCGTCGTAGGTGCCGTGCACCGTGTCGCCGAGCAGGTGGCCGTGGTCGGCGGTGGCCCGGATGGTGCTCTCGGGCATCGTGTTCACCGTGTCGGCCACCACCAGTTCGACAACGTACTTGGTGTCGCCGAACGACGGGTCCTTGACCGAGGTGGAGGCCCACAGCGGCCGCTCGATGTTCGCTCCCTTGGCGCTCAGCGCCCTCCAGCGGTCGGTGGCGACCCGCTGCTCGAACAGCTCGTAGGCCAGCCTCGCGTTCGCGACGGCCGCCTTGCCGCGTTGCGCCTCGGCCTCCGGAGTGCCGAGCTTGTCGAGCCTCTGGTCGACCTCGGTGTCCACCCGGCTGACGAAGAACGACGCCACCGAGCGGATCCGGGACAGATCCTGCCCGGCCGCGGCGGCCCGCTCCAGGCCCTCCATATACGCGTCGATGACCTGCCCGTACCGCTCCAGCCCGAAGATCAGCGTGACGTTGATGCTGATCCCTTCCGAGATGCACCGCGTGATCGCGGGCAGGCCCTCGAGGGTCGCGGGAATCTTGATGAGCAGGTTCGGCCGGTCCACCATCCACCACAGCGCACGCGCCTCGGCGATGGTCTTCTCGGTTTCATTGGCCAGACGGGGATCCACCTCGAGCGACACCCGGCCGTCGAGACCTCCCGTCCGCTCGTAGACGGGCCGGAACACGTCGCAGGCCCATCGGATGTCGTACGTCGTGATCATCCGGGACGCTTCGTCCACGGTCACGCCGCGGGTCTTCAGATCGGCGATCTGCTGGTCGTAGGCGTCCCCGGAGGACAGCGACTTGGCGAAGATCGTCGGGTTGGAGGTCACCCCGACCACGTGCAGGTCATCGATGAGCATCTGCAGGTTGCCGGTGCGCAGCCGGTCACGGCTGATGTCGTCCAGCCACACCGACACTCCGGCCTCGGATAGCTGCCCGAGAACGTCAACTGACACCGTTGCTTTCCCTTCCCTACGTACCTGGGCCGGGCTAGGCCCGGACCCGGGCCAGACTGTCGCGTGCGGCGGCGGGTACCCGCTCCGCGGTGATGCCAAACTCCTGGTAGATCTTCTGGTAAAGGGCCGAGGCGCCGAAGTGGTCTACTCCAATTGAAGCGCCCGCCTTTCCCACGAACAGCCGCCAGGGTCCGGACTGAATGCTCACGGTAGGAGCCTATCGGTCCAGTGGCTCCGGCTGCCTGCGGGGTGCGGCCTGCACGGGCCCCGGCGGCGGCGTGACCAGGGGGCCGCGGTCGCGCATGGCCAAGAACAGCAGGAGCACCGCGATCCAGACGATCATCGACCCGGTCACGTGGACCCAGACCAGTCCGGCCGGCAGGTGAGTGAAGTACTGGATGTAGCCGAGCGCGCCCTGGATACCCAGCGCCGCGATCATGATCCAGCCGGCCCGCAGCACGCGCGGCGGCGCGCCGGACAGCCGCAGTCCCACCACGAGCGCGACCGCCAGGCCGGCCATCAGCCAGCCGATGTCAGCGTGCAGCTGGGTGACCCCTTCCAGGGGCAGCTTGTACCGGGGCGCGACCGCGTTGCCGGCCAGCGGGCCGGTCCCCGTCACCACCGTGCCCGCGGCCAGCATCGCGCACGTGACCGCGACCAGGGCGCCGGCCAGCACGCGGAGGTCAGGCCGGACGACGGTACGCGGAGGGTCGGTGCCCTCGGCGCACCTGACGTACAGCACGACGGCGGCGGCCACGATCGACGCGGACACCAGGAAATGCACCGAGACCGCGGCCGGGTTGAGCTTGGTCAGCACGACGATCCCGCCGATCACCGCCTGCGCCACCACCCCGGCCGGCTGGGCCGCCGCCAGCCAGACCAGGTCACGCCGCCTGCTCCCCATCGGCCGGAAGTTCCAGGCCGCGATGAAGACGATCACGGTGATGATGACCAGCGGGAAGTTGAGCAGCCTGTTGCTGAACTCGATCCACGTGTTGAGCAGCGTCTGGCCGGCATTCTTGCTGGCCACGATGTCCGACGCGCTGCATCGCGGCCAGTCGGGACAGCCGAGGCCAGACGAGCTGAGCCGGACCGCCGCGCCGGTGGACATGATCACGGTATCGGCGATCACTCCGACCAGCGCGATCCGGCGCATCGACCGAGGTGTCGGCGACAGCACGGGGCTGGCCAACCTGGCCAGGCGGGGCCAACGAGGCTTGGGCGAACGGCCATTTCCCCCGGGATCAGGGGGGCTCTGGGGGGGATCGTCCCCCCGGGACAGTCGCGCGGGCACGCCCTTATGGTAGAGCGCCGAGGCGGCCCGGGGGGAAAGGCATCCCCCGGGCTCTGGCCCGTATTTTCGTGATGGTCACGGCGAGCAGGAAGGGGCTCGTTGGCGCAACGTGCCCCACCTGAGGGTGTCGTTGGCGCAACGAGCCCCTTACCGGACCCGGCCAGATCCCGGACTGCGCCTTTGTGTCATGGATCACGGACGCAGAGTGAGAAGCGGTGTGATCATCCCGTTGCTTGAGCCAGGGCTAACACCGTCCCCCGAGGCTAACCCTGCGCCGCTCCCGCGCACGCGATGATCACGCAGCCGATCGCGAGCCATTCGACGACGCTGAGCTGCTGGCTCAGCATCACCAGCCCGATCAGCGCCGCCACCGCAGGCTCCAGGCTCATCCACACGCCGAACAGCCGCATGGGCATCCGCCGCAGCGCCTCGAGTTCCAGCCGGTAGGGGATCACCGACGACAGCAGGCCGATCGCGGCTCCGGTGGCCAGCACGGCGGGGCGGAACATGGCGTCGCCCCCTGCCACGACGGCGGGCGGGGTGACCAGGACCGCGGCCACCACCATGGCGATCGCCAGGCCGGCCGAACCGGGAAAGCGTCGGCCGGTCGCCGAGCTGAGCACGATGTAAGCGGCCCAGCAGGCCGCGGCCACGCCGGCGAAGATCACCCCGACCAGGTCGAGGTGACCGTGACCGCCCCGGGTGAGCAGCACCACCCCGGCCGCCGCGAGCACCACCCAGCCGACGTCCCGGAGATGCCGTGACCCGGCTACGGCCACGGCCAGCGGGCCGAGGAATTCGATGGTGACCGCGATCCCGAGCGGGATCCGCGCGAACGCCTGGTAGATGGAGAAATTCATCACCCCGAGCGCGATGCCGAACGCCACCGCTACGGCCGTGTCGGTCAACGCCCTCCGCTCCGCCAGGCCGCGGACGGAGCGGGCGAAGCCGCGCCCGGAGATCGCGGTCATGGCCAGCGCCGCGGTCCACAGCCGCAGGCCGGTCACGGCCGCGGGCGGGATCTGATCGAACAGGCGGGCGGCGAGGCCCGCCCCGAACTGAACCGAGACGATGCCGGACAGGACCATGACGGCCGGCAGCACCGCCCGGGCCTGGCCGTGCGAGCCGGGCTTATCCGCGTCCCGTGTGGCCGCCTTCCAGGTCGCGGAGTCCCTCAGTCCCACCTGAACGTCCGCGCGGCGGAGACGATCGCTACCGCGGCCCAGATCACCAGCGTGACCGTATTCCCGACCGGGAAGACCACCCCGTGCTGCAAGACGTCGCGCAGGCCGGTGGACAGCGCACCGGTGGGCAGCAGCTCGAGGGCAGGCCGCGCGGCCGCGGGGAACTTGGTCAGCGGGAACACCACGCCGCCGAGGCCGAGCAGCAGGATGTAGATGAGGTTGGCCGCGGCCAGGGTGGCCTCGGCGCGCAGCGTGCCCGCCATCAGCAAGGCGAGCCCGCTGAAGGCGGCGGTACCGAGCATGATGAGCAGCGGAGCGACCACGATCGCGGCCGGGCTGGCGTTCGGCCGCCAGCCGATGGCCAGGGCGAGGGCGAGGATCAGCACGCTCTGCAGCAATTCCACCCCGATCACGGTGGTGGTCTTGGCGGCGATCAGGCCGCCGCGCGACAGCGGCGTGGCCCCCAGCCGCTTCAGCACGCCGTATCGCCGCTCGAAGCCGGTCGCGATGGCCTGGCTGGTAAATGCGGTCGACATCACCGCCAGCGCGATGATCCCGGGCGTGAGGAAGTCGACCCGGCTCAGCCCCGCCCCGAAGTTCACCAGCGGCTCGAGGCCGAACGCGGCCAGCAGCAGCAACGGGATGAACAGTATGAGCAGGAGCTGCTCGCCGTTCCGCAGCAGCGTCCGCGCTTCCAGCGCGGCCTGCGCGGCGATCATCCTGCGCATCGGGGCCGCCCCCGGAGCGGGCGCGAACACCGTCTCGGCAGACGCCAGCGTCACGGGCGGAGTTCCTTCCCGGTGAGCTCAAGGAACACGTCCTCCAGCGTGCGGCTCTCGATGCGCAGGCTGTTGGCCAGCACACCCCGCTCCGCGCACCAGGCGGTCACCGCGGCGAGCAGCAACGGGTCCACCGCGCCGTGGACCTCGATCACGTAATGGCCGGCCGGCGATTCCTTCACCGCGCTGGCCGGCGGCAGCACGGTGAGCAGGCTCTCGGTATCCAGGCCCGCTTCGGCGCGGAACCTCAGCTGGCCGACCGTACCGGTGAGCTGCTCCGGCGTGCCCGCGGACATCAGCTGGCCGTGGTCGATGATGACGACGTAATCGCAGAGCCGTTCGGCTTCCTCCATGAAGTGCGTGGTGAGGATGACGCTTACGCCCGCGGCGCGCAGCTGCGTGATCAGCTCCCAGGTGGCGTGGCGTGCCTGCGGGTCCATGCCGGCCGTAGGCTCGTCGAGGAAGACCAGCTCCGGGCGGCCGACGATCGCCGCGGCCAGGGACAGCCGTTGCTGCTGGCCGCCCGACAGCCTCTTGTAGGAAGTGCGCGCGACCGTGGTGAGCCCGACCAGGTCGAGCAGCACCGGGACCTCGACCGGGGTGGTATGAAAACGGCTCAGCAGCGTCAGGTAGTCCGCGGCGGGCACCGACGGGGGAATGCCGCCGGACTGCAGCATCACGCCGACCCGCGGCCGCAGCGCACGGGCGTCGCGCGCCGGGTCCAGCCCGAGCACTCGCACCGTTCCCTGGTCGGGCCGCCGGTAGCCTTCGCAGATCTCGATCGTGGTGGTCTTGCCCGCGCCGTTCGGCCCCAGGATGCCGGTCACGGCACCGCGCCCGGCCGTCAGCGAAA
Organism: Streptosporangiaceae bacterium; assembly: GCA_030045295.1. The sequence continues at coordinate 5,308 of JASIGD010000337.1, read as the reverse complement.
GCCCGTCGACGGCCGCCGTCTGACCGTAGCGCTTGACCAGCCCGCTGACCTCGACGGCAGGCGCCGCCGGGTCCGCCGCAGCCTTGCCGGTGCTCACGCAGGCGAGTCTACGGTGGCAGCGCGACAGGCCGGGCGCTGACGCGGCGTTATATACCACCGGGGGGTATTATGTCCGCCGGGATCCCGGGGAGGTGAGCAGCATTCAGGCCGTCGTGCACGCGCTGACGATCACCTGGTCGATGACGTGGGCGATCACCTGGGCGCTGATCTTCGGGTTCGCGCTGTCGGCGGTGATCCAGGCCGTGGTCAGGAAGTCCACGGTCGCGCGGCTCCTCGGCGACGACCGGCCGCGGACTCTGGCGGTGGCGACTGGTTTCGGGGCCGCGTCGTCGTCCTGCTCGTACGCCGCGGTCGCCCTGGCCCGGTCCCTGTTCCGCAAGGGGGCCTCCTTCACCTCGGCGATGGCGTTCGAGATCGCCTCGACGAACCTGGTGATCGAGCTCGGAGTGATCCTGGCGCTGCTCATGGGCTGGCAGTTCACCGTGGCCGAGTTCACCGGCGGCCCGGTGATGATCGTCCTGCTCGCGGTGCTGTTCCGGCTGTTGCTGCGGGAGCGCCTGGTCAGCGCGGCCCGGTTGCAGGCCGACCGCGGAATCGCGGGCTCGATGGAGGGCCACGCCGCGATGGACATGTCCGTCCAGCGGCCCGGCTCGTTCACGAGCCGCCTGTTCTCCCGCGACGGCTACACGTCGGTCGCGCACGTATTCGTGATGGAATGGGCCGCCATCATCCGCGATCTGGTCGTCGGCCTGCTCATCGCCGGGGCCATCGCGGCCTGGGTCCCCGACAGCTTCTGGCGGAGCTTCTTCATCACCGGGCACCCGCTCGCGGCGAAGGTATGGGGGCCGCTCATCGGCCCGGTCGTGGCCATCATCTCGTTCGTGTGCTCGATCGGGAACGTGCCGCTGGCGGTGGTGCTGTGGAAGGGCGGCATCAGCTTCGGCGGCGTGATCGCCTTCATCTTCGCCGACCTGATCATCGCGCCGATCCTGAACATCTACCGGAAGTACTACGGAGCCCGGATGGCCCTGTTCCTGCTCGGCACGTTCTACGCCACGATGGTCGCGGCCGGGTACATCGTCGAGCTGGTCTTCGGCGGGCTGGGCCTGATCCCGGACCCCGCCGACGCCAGGATCCCCGACCAGGGCGTGTCCTGGAACTACACCACCTGGCTGAATATCGTCTTCCTGATCCTCGCGGCCGCCCTGGTCATTCGATTCGTCCGCACCGGCGGGCTCGCTATGCTGCGCATGATGGGCGGCTCGCCCGACGGCCACGGCTCGCCCGACGGCCACGGCTCGCCCGACGGCCACATGGACGCGCACGCGTCCCACACGGACTAGAACGGACTAGAGAGGACGACCGGATGGACACCGACCGGGCACGTACCCTGCTCGTCGCCGAGCGCGACGAGGTGCGGAGCCTGCTCAAGGACACCGAGGCCGCGGGCCGCGATGACCGTGTGGCGGAAGTGGACAGCGAGGCGGAAGACATCGAAGATGCCGGTCTCGCGCTCACCGAGGAGGGCGAGGACGACGCTATCGCGGAGAGCCTGCGCGACCGGCTGGACGCCATCGAGCGTGCCCTGCACCGGCTGGACGACGGCACCTACGGCCGGTCCGTCCGCAGCGGCAAGCCGATCCCCGACGAACGCCTGGAAGCCGATCCCGCGGCCGAGCTCACCGTCGAGGAAGCCCGGGCGGACGAAGCCCCGTGAGGCAGCCCGGAAAGGCAGGCCGCCCTCGGGGCGCCTGAACCCGGGAACCCGGCCCGGAAGCGCCGGCTAGGGCGCGGGCGGCGCCTGGGCATCCTGCGGACCGCGCTGCGCCCGCCTCTGCCGGTCAGCCTTCTTGTCCGCGGGCGGCCAGTCGGGCCCGGCCGGCCACGAGGCGACCCGTACCGGAGTGTCGGAGTGCGGGTTGCGGCCGTGGGCCGCGAACCGCTCCATCCTGGTCGCGCCGGGCAGTTCGACCCGCGCCGAGATCAGCTCGGCCGTCCCTGCCGCCACTTCCACCCAGCAGATCTGCTGGTTGCGCACGTACGCCGGGGGAAGGCCGAACTTCCCGCCGATGCCCTCCACCACCGACGTGCACGACCCGGAATTGGCGTAGAAGCCGGTCCCCGACGCGGCCAGCTCCGGGTGGTGGGTATGCCCGGATATGAAGCCGTGATAGCCGTCGGCGACGAGATCCGCGGCCCGCTGGCGCGCCGCCTGGTTCTGCCCGTAGCCCCGCTCGTCGAGCGCCAGCGCGCTGATCGACACCCACGCGCGCCGGGCCAGGATGGCGACCAGGGCCGCGATCACGATCAGGTCGGCCAGCGCGCCGTAGCCGACGATCACCGCCCGGTGCACCCACAGGTTGGTATCCGGGTACCGGGACCGGAACGCGGCGACCTCCGGTATCCGGATCAGGACGAGGATCACGAACGGGATCGCGATCAGCCACCACAGGTGCCGGCTCAGCTTGCGGTACACCATCCGGGAACCGACGAAGGACGGGAAGTCGGTCGGGTCCGCCATCTCGTGCGCACCGTCGACCCAGCCGCGGCCCAGCCACTCGATGCGGGGAATGACCTCCCTGACGATGTGGTGGCCGATGGGGGTGTCCAGCGGGTTGCGCGCGTCATGAAAGCAGTTGTACGGGTCAAGCTGGTGGCCGTGCTCGACCCGGATCTTCCGGCCGTCTTCCAAGATCAGGTCCGCGGCCAGGCACAGCCGGGCGCCGGTCATCTCCCGTACCGCGTCCGCCGCCTTGAGGTCCCAGACCAGGTCACTGTCGTGGTTGCCGATCGCGTATATCACCTGCCCGCCGCGCGCGGTCACCGCGAGCAGCGCCGCGCACAGATCCTCGTGCGGGCGCAGGATGTCGGTGGCCGTCGACCCCGGCGAGCCGAGCAGTTCGATCACGTCCCCGACGAGCACCACGGTCAGCGCCCCGCTCTCGCCGTCCAGGTGGCGTGCCAGCGTCTCGCAGGAGCGCCCGGACACGTCCGTCCGCACCGGGGGCAGGTGAAGGTCGCTGATCGCGATCACCTTGCCGCCGGGCGGGATGGCCACCTCGAGCAGGTCGGCGATTTCAGGTCGCGGCGCGGACATGCGGGGTCGTTCCTTCTGGGTCATTCGTACCAGGTTCTTTCCCCGGCACCTAGCAATGATGCCGCAGGAACGGCGCACGGCGCCGGTACGGCAGGCGACGCCACGAAGAATTCACCGCACCTGAGGTTAAGGCGCATCCGGTGGCCACGCGGTTCGGAATCGGATCAGGGCCGCGCATAACCACCGATCGTTCGGCCGAAAAGAATTTATGCGGCAGCTGGCTGACCAGATACCGTCCCTAGCTATGGAACCCGGCGAGTACGACCACCGCGCGGTCGAAGCCGCGGCCCGGGCGCTCTGGGAAGCCCGCGACATCTACCGGTACGAGCCGGACGCGCAGGGGCCGGTGTTCAGCGTGGACACGCCGCCGCCGTACGTGTCAGCGGCGCACCTGCACGTGGGCCACGCGATGAGCTATTCGCAGCCCGACTTCATCGTGCGGTACCGGCGGATGCGGGGCGACCGGGTGTTCTACCCGATCGGGTTCGACGACAACGGGCTGCCCACCGAACGGTACGTGGAGCAGGTCTACGGCGTCCGGGCCGCGGACATGCCGCGGGCCGACTTCGTCGCGCTGTGCCTGGCCGAAACCGGGCGCACCGCCGAACGGTACGAGGACCTGTGGCGGAGGCTTGGGCTGTCCGTGGACTGGTCGCTGCGCTACTCCACCATCGACGCGCGGTGCCAGCGGACCGCCCAGACCAGCTTCATCAAGCTGTACGAGGCGGGATACCTGCGGCGCGCGCAGGACCCGATCCTGTGGTGCCCGGAAGACCGTACCTCGCTGGCCCAGGCCGACGTGGAGGACCTGGAGCGCGCCAGCAAGCTGCACACGATCAGGTTCTCGGCGGCAGACGGCCGGGACCTGCTCGTCGCCACCACGCGGCCTGAGCTGCTCCCCGCGTGCGTGGCGCTCTACCACCACCCGTCCGATTCCCGCTACGCCGGGCTCGAGCGCGCCATCGTGCCGCTGTTCGACTACGAGGTGCCCGTGCTCACCGACGAATCCGTGGACCCGGAGTACGGGACCGGACTGATGATGGTGTGCACGTTCGGCGACAGCGAGGACGTACTGAAGTGGCGGCGGGACCACCTGGCGCTGCGCCTGGTGGTGGAGCCGGACGGACGGCTCGGGCCGCTGGCCGGCGAGTTCGCCGGGCTTCCCCTGGCCCAGGCGCGATCCGCGATGGTCAAGGCGCTCGCCGAGGCGGGGCTGCTGGCGGACAGCACCCCGGTGCGGCAGGTCGTCGGGGTGCACGAGCGGTGCCAGACGCCGGTCGAGTTCCAGATCAGGCCGCAGTGGTTCATCGCGGTGCGGGAGAACGCGGACCGGTTCCGAGCCCGCGCCGCCGAGCTGGAGTGGATCCCGCAATACATGCGGCGGCGTCTGGAAGACTGGATCGACGGGCTCAAGTGGGACTGGAATATCAGCAGGCAGCGGCGCTACGGGGTGCCGTTCCCGGCCTGGTTCTGTGCCTCCTGCGCGGAGCCGGTGCTGGCCCGCCTGGACGACCTGCCGGTGGACCCGCTGGCGGACAAGCCGCCGCTGACCGCCTGCCCGTCCTGCGGTTCGGCCGAGCTGGCGCCGGACCCGGACGTGATGGACACCTGGATGACCTCGTCGCTGACGCCGCAGATCAACGACGGATGGGCCGTCGGGGGCACCGATCCCGCGCTGGCGCCGATGTCCATGCGGGTGCAGGCGTTCGAGATCATCAGGACCTGGCTGTTCTACTCGGTGGTGCAGTCCGAGCTGCTGTTCGGCCGGGTGCCGTGGCGCACGGCGCTGATCTCCGGCTGGGGCCTGAACGAGCAGGGCCGCAAGTTGTCCAAGCGCGATCTCGACCAGCAAGACGGGTTCAACCGGTACGTGCCGGACGACGTGATGGCGAAGTACGGCGCGGACGCGCTGCGGCTGTGGGCCACCAGGGGCCGCATCGGCACCGACCTGCGGTACAACGAGAAGGAGATCCGCACCGGGCGCAAGTTCGCGGTCAAGCTGTGGAACGTGGGCCGGTTCTTGTCCATGAACCTGGGCGAGCTGGATTTCTCGGCGCCCGCCCCGGCGCCGGGGGAGCGCGCCCTGGTGGACCGGTGGGTGCTGTCGTACCTGGCCGACGCGGTTGACGAGGCCACGGCGGCGTTCGAGGC
>JASIGD010000336.1 GCA_030045295.1 Streptosporangiaceae bacterium | reverse complement strand
CACCTCACGAGCGCGCGGTCGGCGTACCTCCGTGCCAGCAGCTACTTTGCCACCGCCTCTGCGGCCTCACCCGGCTCCGAGGACCCGAGTCGCTTCACCACGCTGTGGGAGAAGCACCGCGATGCATGGGACGCCGCCGTCGACCTGTTCGATCCGCCGGTCGAGCGGATCGAGATCCCCTACGACGGGACGGTGCTGCACGGGTACTTCTTCCACCCCCGAAGCGGCAGCGCGACAGATGCAGGCCCCCGTCCGACCATCATCTTGAACAACGGCAGCGATGGCCCGGTCACCGACATGGTGAAGTACGGGGCGGCCGCCGCCGTCGAACGAGGCTGGAACGCTCTCACGTTCGACGGCCCCGGCCAAAACGCCGCGCTGCACCGCCAGAAGCTGTACTTCCGGCCCGATTGGGAGGCCGTGATCACGCCGGTGGTGGACTGGCTCACGGCGCGTACGGACGTCGACGCCGATGCGATCGTGCTGCACGGCGTGAGCCAGGCCGGGTACTGGGTGCCCCGTGCCGTCGCGTTCGAGAAGCGCATCGCGGCCGCCGTGGCCGACCCGGGCGTCGTGCGGGTCGCCGACTCCTGGGAGGCGCACCTACCCGATGCCATGGTCGAGCTCCTGGATAACAAGAACAAGGCCACCTTCGACGAGTACCTCGCGGCCGGCTATCAGGACAAGCCGGCCGAGCTCGCCGAGCTGCGCTGGCGGATGGCGCCATACGGCACCGATTCCCCGTACGAGGCGTTCATCGCGGCACGAGCGATGCACCTCGACGCCGACACGATGAGCCACATCACCTGCCCACTGCTCATCACCGACCCCGATCACGAGCAATTCTGGCCCGGCCAGTCCGACGAGCTCCACCACGGCGTTTCCGGCTCGACGCGCATCCGGTTCACGCGAGCCGAAGGCGCGGACTGGCACTGCGAGCCGGCCGCGACGGGACTCCGCGACGAAAGGGTCTTCGACTGGCTTGAGGACGTCCTCGACCTCACCCGTCCCGCGTCACCCGCACCGGCGCACTGAAGGCCGCCGGACATCGTCTGCAGGAAAACAAAGCAGCGACGGAAACTGCTTCGGCGCTGCCACCCCGGCGACTGAACCTTCAGACCGACACGTTACAAGCAAGCGCCGAAGCAGAAAACGCCGAACTGAAAGCCGACCGTCTTGCAGACCGCTCCCCCATCCATCCGATCCACAGGACTGAACAGCCAAGCCGCCTGAAGCGTTCTGCGAGGCAACCGCAGACACCGAACCAGACGATCTGTACGCGCTCGTAGCCCACGGATAGCTGACCGTCGTCCGCACAGAATCGGCAGAAATTGTTCGAGCCAATGACAATGTGCCGTTCCTGCCGCTACGCGGCGGCGAGAAACGCGATCTGAGCATGCTGTGGCCCAGCTGGTTAGTGCGTTGCGATCAGGCGCAGCACGTAGGCCCGCTCGTCCGGCCCGAACCACGGCGGCGATCCTGCGGCGGCATTCTCGGTGAGTCGGCCGGGCTGGGCGGTGGCGGTCAGGGAAACGTGCACCCGCGGATCGCTCAGGCCCCACTTGATCAGGGCCTGGCTCCAGGTCGTGATGCCGAAGGGACGCAGCGGCGCGAGCTCGACCGGGCTGGGCGGTCGGCGCATGAGCTGCCCCTCGCCGAGCGGACGCATGAGCAGGACGCCGAGTCCGAGGTCGTCGGCCAGCGGCAAGATGGTGCTCTCGACCTCCCGGTGGGCCGGGTTGTAGGGCACCTGGACGGTGTCGATGCGGCCGGTGCCCATGACCTCGGCGAGCTCACCGAACGCGGCCGGGGAGTAGTGGGTAGCTCCGATCAGGCCGACCAGCCCCCGGTCCCGGGCCGCCTCGAGCATCGGCAGGTGCGCCGACCAGGCCACCAGGTTGTGGATCTGCATCAGGTCGACCCGGCCGCCGTACCAGCCCGCCGCGCGGGACAGCTGCGCCGCGCCCTCCGCCGCCGACGGGGTCCAGATCTTGTCCGCGATGAAGACCTGCCCGCGGTGGCCGTCCACCTCGTCCGCCAGCAGCCGCTCGGCGGCCCCGTACATGGGGGAGGTGTCGATGACCCGGATACCAGCCGCGAGGGCGGCCTCGATGAGCGCGTGGTCCCGGCCAGCCGCGGCAGCGGCCTCCAGCCGACGCCAGGTGCCCAGCCCGACGACCGGCACGCCGACCCGGCCCCGGCCTAGGCTCCGGTTCTCCATCCCGCCACCCTCGCTCGATTCGGTCTCCCTTCCCCTGATGCCCGCTTGCCATCCGGGACGAACCCAGCCCCGTGTGCTTGGCGCGAGGTAGATCCTCACTGCAGGCCGGCGCATTGAACCGCTTGCTGATGCCCGGCCCAGAGCGCCGCAACCCCGGCACCCCCCGCAAGGGCAACCCCCGTAACCAGCCGGCGGCCCGGGGTCCGCGGCCATCCCCGCAGCCGAGACCCCGACGATCTCGCGGCTGACAGCCCGCTGTCGAGGAGCCGCACCCGGCGCAGATGATCGTCGAATCCTCTGCTCTGCGTTCCAGGGCGGCCGGCTCCCTGGCGACCGGAATTGCCGCTCTTGCCGCTTTCGCGAATCGGGTCACCCGGTCCACGGACCGAGGGCCAGCGATCATAAAGCGCGCAATTTAAGCATCCTGAGCTGCCGCTTTATGGAGCCGTCTATCGGAATCGAACCGATGACCTACGCATTACGAGGGTGTTCTCATGCGCAGCTGGCGGGCTCGAAGGCCGCGCCAGCTTCATGTTCGCAGGTTGCTGCCGGTGACGATCGTTGGCTGTTGACGGCAGTTCGGGGACATCTCGGGGGCACGGGTCCGTGATGCGTAGGCCAGGTTCTCGGCGGTACGGCGCTGTGGAACGGCCTTCCGCTTTCAGTCCGGACATATCCCCAGTTGGCACGGATCGTGCGAGCATTATGCGCTGTCGCCGATCGTCGCTGTTGCTGTCACCGTTGCTGTCTGCTGCGGCCAGGGGAGCTGATGGCTGGCATAAGGATGCGGCCGCCTCGAAGCTGGGCTTGATATACGGCTGGCGTTGTTCCGACTGCGTGGCGGAAGGCGTCGATAAAGGAGGTGGGGTTGGCCCACCCGCAGGCGATGGCGGTGCTGGTGACGGTGGCTCCGCGAGCGAGGAGCACTAGGGCGTGGTGGATGCGGAGCTGGGTGCGCCACTGGGGGAAGGTCATGGCGAATTCGTCGCGGAACAGGCGGCTGAGCGTGCGCTCGCTGGCGCCGACGCGGTGGCCGATCTCGGCCAAGGTGGCATTGCTGGCCAGATCGCCGGTGATAAGCGCGGTGGCTGCCTGGAGGCGCTGGTCGGTGGGCTGCGGCAGATGCAATGGCTGTTCTGCGGATTCAGCGAGCTGGTCGAGTGCGACGTGCTCCAGGCGGCGCCTGGCCGGGGCGGGCTGGCGGGTGGGCGCGGAAAGGGTGAGGATCAGTTCGCGCAACAGGGGCGACACGGCGATGACCGCGGGCCGCCCGGTGGAGCGGGCTGGAGGCGCCTGCTGGAACAGCACGGTCCGCATGTCGGTGAGGCCATAGGAGCGGTGCTGGTGGCGGACCGCGGCAGGAATCAAGACTGCTCGCTGTGGTGGGGCGATCCAGGTGCCACGCTCGGTGGTGACGGCCAGCAGCCCGCTGGCCGGGTAGACCAGCTGGGCGCGGTCGTGGTGGTGTTCGGCGACATTCTCGCCCGCGGCCAGGCGGCGGCTGGCCGCCGGGCCGGCGAGCGCGGGTTGGCGGCTTTCCGGCATAGGTTGTCAGTTTAACGGTAGCCCGCCATGCCGCTGGCCGCCGAGCATGGAACCATGACTACGGTAACCTCTGCGGTCAAGGCATCAGCCGCGTCCGCCCGAATGGGGGCCTTGCTCAGCCTGGGCCACGGTGTCGATGACATCTACCAGGGGGCGGTGCCCGCGCTGATCCCGGTGTTCGTGGCTGCTCGCCATTGGGATTACGCGGCCGCCAGCGGGATCATGGTGGCGGCGACGGTGCTGTCCTCAGTCACCCAGCCGGTGTTCGGGCTGCTGACGGACCGGCACCGGATGCCATGGCTGGTGCCCGCGGGCATGAGCATAGCCGGAGCAGGGATCGCGCTGTCCGGGCTCAGCCGCTCGTACGCGCTGACCTGGCTTGCCGTCGCCTTGTCGGGCCTGGGAGTTGCGGCCTACCATCCCGAGGCGGCCCGGCTGGCCCGGCGGGCCGCGCACGGATCCCATGTGGCGATGAGCTGGTTCGCCATGGGCGGTAACGCCGGGTTCGCTCTCGGCCCGGTCCTGGTCGGGCTCGTTCTCAGCGCGGTCGGCCCTGGCGGCACTGTCTCGCTGGTCATCCCGGCCGTGGCGTGCGCGCTGCTGACTGCCGTAGCGCTACACCGGACGCCGCCACCGGATGACCCCGCCAGGGCCGCCGCGGCGGGCAGGTCCCTTACCGATGACTGGAAGGGGTTCACCAAGCTGACAGCTGTCGTCGTGGCTCGCTCAGTCGTCACGTTCGGCCTGGGCACCTTCTTGGGATTGTTCACCGAGCAGCGCCTGCACGCAGGTACGGGCACCGGCGAGATAGCACTGATCACCTTTTACGCGGTGGGCGCCGGAGCCACCATTCTCGGCGGCCGTCTTGCCGTCCGCCATGGGCGCATCCAGACCGTCCGCGCCAGCTACCTGGCCGCCATCCCCTGCCTGGCTTCCCTCTGGCTGATGCCCGGCCCGGCCATCTTCGCCGCCATCGCCGCCACCGCCGTCGCTTTGTACATTCCGTTCTCGCTGCATGTCACTCTGGGGCAGGACTACCTGCCTGATCGCGTCGGGACGGCCAGCGGGGTCACCCTCGGCCTGGCGGTGAGCATCGGCGGGCTGGCCGCCCCGCTGCTGGGCATCATCGCCGACCGCTCCGGCCTGACGATGGCCATCGGCGCCCTTACCGTCATGCCGGTTGTTTCCGCCCTCATCGGCCTCACCATGAAGGAGCCCAAGGCCGCACGACCCTGATCCTTGTCCTGCTCAGACCCCTCACCCGAACCCGACTGCTGCGGCGACCTGATGGCAGACGGGTTCTGTCAAGGGGCGGCGTAGCCGATCACGAAGTGACGCCGCAGGCGCCCTTGGCAGGTTCTGGCTGTCGTGGACACTCCAACGGCGGGTTCGGGGGAGGACTGCGGGATGCCCAGCACGGCTGCGTACCCGAATGGCCGGACTTAGCGCTGGTGACCTGCGCCCAAGTCGGCCCGGCGCGCGTCGGCCGGGCCTCCCAAGGCGGGAGGCCGACGGGCCGCGGCCATGGCCGCGGCCCGTCGCCACTTACCCGTGGTCGCCCACCCAGCTCGCGGAGCTGCTTGACTAAGAGGTTGTGAGCGAAGCCCGGCTGATTCTCACCTGCGGGCTGCCCGGTTCGGGTAAGACCGCCCTCGCGACGCAACTAGCCGCGGACCGGAGCGCCTTGCGCCTGACGCAGGATGAATGGCTATGGGCTCTGGGTTCCAGTCCCTGGGACGCGACAACCCGGGACAAGATCGACCACGAACTCTGGCGCCTCGCTCAAGACGTCCTGCGCCTCGGCCTAAGCGTGGTCCTCGACTTCGGGCTCTGGGCACGGGTCGAACGTGACGAGATGCGAACCGCGGCTCGTCGCCTTGGCGTCGGTGTCGAACTGCACTTCCTCGACGTGCCTGCGGAGGAACTCTGCGTTGCCGATATTGGCCGTAATAAGGATCAAGGCGCCGCCGCTACGCGGCGTCGCTGGCCCGGCGCCAGCGCCGGGCTCTGCCGTGAGCGGCCCGCCCGGCGCGCCCCGGGCCACAGCCGCACGGCGACATAGATCAGCACGGCTTAATGCCGCAACGGCTGGAGCTGCACGATAACCGTCGTCCCGGTGCCCATCGTCCAGGTCATCGGTACCGCGTCAACGCCGTTCGGCACGGCGGATCCACATCGACACGTGAGTCGGCTCAAGAGCGGTATGGACCATGCCGGTCAGATCGGCGCGGACCACATCAGGGTCCACCGCGTCCTGGAGGCGGGCCGCGAACGCCGCCACCAGGCGTTCGGCGTCATAGCGGGCCCGGTTGAACCGGCGATCGACGGCGTGCTGCACCCGCCGCCGGACCGGATTGAACAGCGCGGCCGCCACCAGGGTGGCCGCGGCCACCGCCACGGTGTTGTGGTGGAGCTTGAGCACCTGGGTGGCGAGTAGGACCAGCCCAGCGTACACGCCGACCAGCAGCCCGGTCACGATCGCGTAGGCCAGGGTCCGGGAGATGATCCGGTCGATCTCGTACAGCCGGTACTTCAGGATGCCCACCCCGATCGACGCGGGAAGCGCAGCGACCCCGAACCAGGCCAGCCCGATCACGGGGACGCCTGAATTGCTGAAGGACACCACCAGGAAAAGGCAGATGATCGTAACGGCGCCGCCGCTGGCCAGCCACTTCAGCTGCTGGCGCCGGTCCCCGCTACTGCGCCGCCAGCTCAGCGCCTGCCGGGCGATGAAGGCCACCGACAGCCCGATAGTCACGGCGCCGAGCGGGCCCTGGACGGCGCCGAACCAGCCGCCCGCGTGATCCACCGCGGCCAGGCCCCCCGAGGAGTCCACGCGGACCGGATGCGCGGCCAGGGCACCGGCAATCGCCACGCAGGTCGCCAGGACCAACAGCGCGAAGGCCACGCAGTAGACCCGCAGGGCCCACCGCCACCCGCGCGAAGCCAGCCTGCCGTCGGGGAACAGCAGGACGACGGCGCCGAACAGCACCAGGCTGAGACCCCAGAACTGGGACAAGGCCGACCCCGCCGCGCCCAGGGGAAGGTGGTGCCCGAGCCGGTAGACGTAATACCCGTAATCCCCGCCCGCCGTGGACAAGAACATGAAGACGCCGGTCCCCAGGAACAGCCAGCCGATCGGGTTCCCCAGCTGGCGCCGGGTCACCAGCCAGCCCACCACCGCGCAGGGAACGCCGATCGCCGCCGCCACCAGGGCGTTAAAAATCTGACCCGACAGCACGGTCAGCGGGACCGCGGCGGCGAAAGACGCCACAACCAGGACGCCGAGCACCACTCTCCAGGTCCTCGCCGATCCCAGACGAACACTCATGAACCGAACCCTATGCGCGGACCGTTCCGTGAACGTTACGGCTCATAGCGGTAAGTGCAAGTCCTGGCTGGGGCTCAGATCCGGGGATGGCCCACGGAGTGTACGTGTCCGCCCCTCCAGCATCAAGCGCCGCCTTCCCACGACCTGGAACCGCCCAGCGAGCTCCCAAAGGGGATGCGGCCCACAACTGGCCGTTCCGTACCGCCCGTCCAGCCGCGAAAGCCTCACGACGCGTCACCGGCGCGCGGGCTCGTCCCCGGAAGGACCCCGCACCGTCACGGCGATGCCCAGCAGGCCGGCGCGCCGCTTGCGCTCGCCAAAGGCCCAGAACACCAGCCCGAGCGGCAGTACCGCACGGCCCACCCCTGATGGATTCCGGATTCCTGCGGGTCCTGCGGTTTGCCACGGCCATTGGGCCGGCCCGGTGCCCGCGGGGCCGGTGCGGCCGAGCACCGGGGACGCGGGGCTTTGGCCAGCGACTGGCCATGAGGGGCAGTTTGGCCTGCCTAGGCGGGACTTCCGGCCTTTCACCGACACGCCATCTCGCCGATCATCTGGCGTAGAAGGGGCGCCGCATGCGGTGCTCCGAGCCAGCAGGACTGATGTCATGTCAGCGGCGGCCTGCTACCCGCGGCGCGGTGTGAGGGCCAGGGGCCGCCACGAGGAGGATGCCATGAGCACCTACAAGGTAATCGAAATTATCGGGACGAGCACCACGTCATGGGAAGACGCGGCAGCGCACGCACTGAAGACTGCGGGTGATACCCTCCACGACCTCCGGGTGGCCGAGGTGCTCAAGCAGGACATCCACCTGGATGAGAGCGGGGCGATCACCTTCCGGACCAAGCTACAGCTCTCGTTCAAGTACGAGCACGAGCACTGACCGCGGTCCCTGCCACAGTGAGCGGCGGCGCAGCCACCCCAGGTCAGCCGGGCCGCCGCTCCGCCGATAGCAGACCGCCGGACAGCGGGCGGGCAGACGATGAATGCCAGTGCGGCCGGTTACGTCTTCGACTGGGCGGCTCGTGACCCGGATCGTGCCCTGTTCAGCCAGAAGGCTGATGGCAGATGGCTGCCCATGACCGCGGGCGAGTTCGCTGCCCGGGTTACCGCGGTCGCCGCCGGGCTGGTCGCGGCGGGGATCCGGGCCGGTGACCGGGTCGCGCTGATGTCGTCGGCCAGTCTTAACTGGGCGGTGTGCGACTTCGCGATCTGGGCGGCCGGCGCGGTGACGGTACCGGTCTATGAGACCTCCTCAGCGGAGCAGGTCCGCTGGGTGTTGTCCGACTCCGGAGCGGTCGCGGTATTCGCCGAGAACGCCCAGCGCGCCAAGGTGATCCGGCAGGCTCAGGTGCCGACCGTCGAGGTGATATGGGTGCTGGAAGCCGGCGGCCTTGACCGGCTGGCCGGGGAAGGAACGCAGATCCATGCCGGAGAGGTCATGGAGCGGCGCCGGGCGGTGGCCGCAGCGATGCCCGCCACGATCGTCTACACCTCTGGCACGACTGGGCGCCCGAAGGGGTGCGTGCTCAGCCACGGCAACCTGACCGAGGCGGTCCGCGCCATCACCGGCGCGCCCGGGATAGGTGAGCAGGTGCTGACCCCGGACGCCTCTATTCTGCTGTTCCTGCCGCTGTCGCACATCCTGGCCCGGGTGGTGGCGCTGTGCGTGATCCAGGCCGGCAAGCGGATCGGGTATCTCGGCGATCTCAGCGAGCTGCCCTCCGCGCTGGCGACGTTCCGCCCGACGATCCTGCTCGCGGTGCCGCGCGTATTCGAAAAGCTCGCCGACGGCGCTCGCCAGCAGGCCGAGGCAGCCGGCCGCGGCGGCCTGTTCGCCGCGGCGGAGGCCGCCGCTGTGACCTGGAGCCGGGCGGGACGCAAGGCGGGACCGCTGGTCCGGCTGCGGCACGCGGTGTTCGGCCACCTGGTTTACGCCCGGCTGCGCGCCGCCATCGGAGGTCACGTGGCCTGGGCGATCAGCGGCGGGGCGCCGTTGATCCCGCGACTCGGGCATTTCTTCCGCGGTGCCGGGATCACGATCCTGGAAGGCTGGGGCCTGACCGAGACGGCGGGCCCGGTGACCATGAACCTGCCCGGCGCGCGGCGGATCGGCTCGGTGGGCCTGCCACTCCCCGGCTACGCCGTGCGGATCGCATCCGACGGCGAGATCCTGGTACACGGACCGGGCGTCTTCCAAGGGTACTGGCTCAACCCCCAGGCGACCTGCGACGCGTTCGACGGCAACTGGTTCCGTACCGGCGATCTCGGCCGGATCGACGGCGACGGATTCGTCTACCTCACCGGAAGGAAGAAAGAGCTGATCGTCACGGCCACCGGGCAGAACGTCGCGCCCGCGGCCCTGGAAGACGCTGTGCGCGAACATTGGCTCGTCAGCGAGTGCGTCCTCGTCGGCGACCAGCGGCCGTACATCGGCGCGCTCGTCACCCTGGATCCGGCCGCCTTCGACCGGTGGAAGCAGCGCGAAGGCAAACCATCCAGCGCCACCATCGGTGACCTATGCGAAAACCAGGACCTGCGGCGGGCTGTCCAGGAGGCTGTGGACCGCGCGAACAGCGCCGTATCTAGAGCCGAGAGCATCAGGCGGTTCCGAATCCTGCCCGCCGCCTTTACCGTCGGCGCTGAGCTGACCCCCACCCAAAAGATCCGCCGGGACTACGTGCTGGAGACCTACGCCACCGACATCGACGCTCTCTACGCCTGAGCAGGCTCCCGTCCGTGGACGGCATCGCCGTGACGAGGTCACGATGGGCTGAGCAGCTGACATCGCGTACCTGCTCGCGCAGCCGCGGAGCGTAGTGACGGATCAGGCCGCTAGTCGAGGTTCTGGCGGGTTCTCGTGACCATTGGCCCTGGCGCCGCCATCCGCGGCCGACTCTCATCGCGGTGGGACCTTGGAGGTGGCGAGATGCTGTTCGTTGATCGCATGGACGCCGGACGGCACCTGGCGCAGCGGCTGCGGTACCTGCGCAGTACTGAGCTGGCGGTACTCGGCCTTCCCGTGCGGCGGCGTGCCGGTCGCGTTGGAGGTGGCCGGGGAACTCCATGCTCCGCTGGATGTGATCGTCGTACGCAAGTTCGGCGTTCCGTTCCAGCCGGAGTACGGCTTCGGGGCGATCGGCGAAGGCGGTATCCGGATCATCGATGACCACGTAGTGCGGCAGACCGGGCTGACCGCGCGGCAGGTGGCGGAGGTGGAGGCCCGCGAGCGTAACCTGCTGGACCATCGGGTGAGCCAGCTGCGTGCCGGCCATCCGCCGGCACAGCTGGCCGACCGCACGGTGATCATGGTCGATGACGAGATCGCCACCGGGTCGACGGCCTGTGCCGCCTGCCTGGTCCGGGCAGGTGGTCCTGGCTGCTGGTGACGTTCGGCCCTGCCCATGATTGCCGGCAGGCAACCAGTCTGGAATCGGCTTGCCGGGCGTGGCTGTGTCACGCGTGAGCAAACGCGGAGGTGAGCTGTGTGGCCAGCATGAAAACCGCGCCCCGCGAACCCGCTGCCACTGGGCCGGGCTTGGGTGCGGGTGCGGCGGTTGAGGTGGTGTCGTTGTGCAAGAACTACGGGGCGGTGCAGGCGGTCAAAGATGTGTCGTTCCGTATCGAGCGGGGCGAGGTGTTCGCGTTCCTGGGGCCGAACGGGGCGGGCAAGACCACTACCGTCAGGATGCTGTGCACGCTGACCCGGCCGGGCGGCGGCCATGCGGCCGTGGCAGGGTTCGACGTGGCGCGCCAGCCGAAGGCGGTGCGGCGCCGGATCGGGCTGGTGTTCCAGGAGCCGACCCTGGATGACCGGCTGACGGCCGAGCAGAACCTGCGGTTCCACGCCGTGCTCTACCACGTCCCGGCCGCGCAGGTAGGGGAGCGGATCGACCGGGTGCTGCGCCTGGTGGCGCTGGAGGACCGCCGACACGACCTGGTGTCAACGTTCTCCGGCGGCATGGCCCGGCGGCTGGAGATCGCGCGCGGGATGCTGCACACCCCGGCGGTGCTGTTCCTGGACGAGCCGACCGTGGGCCTGGACCCGCAGACGCGGGTCCTGGTGTGGGAGGACGTCCTGCGGCTGCGCCGGGAGGAGCAGATGGCGATCTTCCTGACCACCCACTACATGGACGAGGCCGAGTACGCGGACCGGGTCGCGATCATCGACCACGGATCGATCGTGGCCACCGGCACCCCGGACGAGCTCAAGCGCCAGGTGGGCGCGGACACCGTCGAGCTGGTCACGGCGGACGACGGGGCCGCCGCCGCCCACCTGGAGGCGGCTGGCTTCCAGGTGCGCCGCGGCGAGGAGCAGCTGGTGATATCCGCCGAGGACGGCGAGGCCGCGGTGCCCCGGCTCATCGAGGCCGCCGGGGTGCGAGTCCGCACCGTGGACGTGCACCGGCCCACCCTCGATGACGTGTTCCTGCACTACACCGGGCGGCAGATCCGCGACGAGCACGCCGAGCGCGTCCTGCCCGCCGGCGCCCGAGCGCGCATGGCGCGGCGTTAGGAGGCAGCCATGACAACCGGTGCGCTGGAGCTGCCCGGCCGGCCGCTGGCCGATGAGCAGGAGAGCCCGGCCGAGGAGCTGCGCACGGTCGGCATGGTGTGGGAACGGGAGGCGATCCGGTTCTTCCGCACCCGGGCCAGGGTCCTGTCCAGCTTCATCCAGCCGGTCCTGTTCTTGTTCGTGCTCGGCTACGGGATGAGCTCGCTGGTTGGCTCGACCGCCGGGTTCGACTTCAAGAAGTTCCTGTTCCCCGGGATCGTGGCCATGACGGTCATGTCCACCGCTATGTCCTCGGCGATTTCGATCGTGTGGGACCGGGAGTTCGGGTTCCTTCGCGAGATGCTGGTGGCCCCGGTCAGCCGCACGTCGCTGGTGACCGGCAAGACCCTCGGCGGGGCCAGCATCGCCACCGTCCAGGGCACCATCATGCTCGCCCTGGCGCCGCTCATCGGCGTCCGCCTGACCCCGCTGGTGGTGCTGGAGGTAATCGCGCTTGAGCTGCTGATGGCGGTCACGATGACCGCGTTCGGGGTGTTCGTGGCCAGCCACATCCGGCGGATGGAAGGCTTCTCGGTGGTGATGCAGCTGCTGCTGTTCCCGATGCTGTTCTTGTCCGGCGCGCTGTTCCCCCTCAACGGCCTGCCCGGCTGGCTGACCGTCCTGACCCGGCTCAACCCGCTCACCTACGCGGTCGCCCCGCTGCGCTCGGTCGTCTTCGCCGCCCAGCACATGCCGCCGACGGCCGCGGCGAAATTCTCCAGCACCGTCACTTTGTTCGGCCACACGCTGTCCAACGCCGCGTGCGTCGGCATCACCTGCGCCTTCGCCCTGATATTCGTCGCCCTGGCCATCACCGGCTTCGGCAAACCCGACTAACGCACGGACATACGCGTGGCACGGCGTCAGGCAGCAAGGAGCAGGCCATGGTGAGGCCGGGCAGGGCCGCCGCGCCAGCCGCAGCCGCGTCGGCCGACCCGGCGCCACGCGCGGGCCTGGGTATGGTCGTGGTGATGACCGGCGTGCTGATCGGGGTCACCTTGTCCGGAGCAGCCGCGCTATAGCCCTGAGCGCCGCTGATGACGTAGGCGGTCCTGCCGTCCGGGGTGGTCGCGATCGGACCGGGGAATGGCCCGGCATTGATGGCCTTGCCGGCCTGTGCCTTGCCAAAACTCCGCTCATAGCCAGCACGGTCGCGACACCCACTGGCTCGATCGCTGGCGGACCTGCAGGTGTCGATCGACGCTCAGCGCGTCGCGCACGCCGCGATCTACCAGCTGGCCCACGAGGTAGCCGGGGGCGTGCCCAGCAGCGGGTTCGGCGGCTGGTACGACCTGGAGTCCTGCCGGACCAACGACCGTGTCATCGAGCTCACCCGCCGCCACTACTGCGATACCGTCGCCGCGCTCGAGCAGAGCCTGCCGGCTGAGGGCCAGGAGCCGCTGGTCGTCGGCGGGCACGAATACGCCATCCCGCAACTGCTCACCGTGTTCCCGGGCAGGCTCCGCACGCAGTTCGCCGACAGCTTCGCCGGCCCGCGCGCCCTGACCGCGGCCAAGGCACGAGACCTGGCCAGGGTCATCGCCAATTGGACGGCGAGACGCGCGCCAGGTTGCCATCGTGGCGGCGCTGCTGGTGGCTCAGACCCGAGAGCCCGTACCTGCCGAACCTCAACGGCGACACCATCAACAACGGGTGGTTAACGGCGAGGCCTACTACATCTGGACGACCGGGCCGTCGTCTTGACCATCACGCTGTCGGTGGGCAC
The DNA here is from genome assembly GCA_030045295.1 of Streptosporangiaceae bacterium. The sequence continues at coordinate 2,398 of JASIGD010000336.1, read as the reverse complement.
CGCAGCGGTCGGGAACTCATGGTTGGCGGCAGCACGGCGGCGTACTGCGTAGCGCCGGATTCGATTTACGGATCTTGCACCGGGAGTGCTTCCAGCTGTTCCCGGATGGGATGTTCGCCGACCTGTTTGACGATGCTGGCCGCCGTCGGTGCCGCCGATGATTGTCGCGGTGGTAATGGTGCTGCAGCGGATCGAGGGGTGCAGCGACCGGGAGGCGGCGGACCGGTTCGCCTTCGATGCGCGGCGAAAGCACGCGGCCGGGGGGCTGGACTTCGATTACCCGGGTTCGTGCACACGGTGCTGGTGGATATGCGGGCGTGGCTGGCCCGGTCCGCGAAGCCGGACCGGATCTTCGAGGTGACCGTGGAGGCCGCGAGAGCGGCCGGGCTGGTGGGCCGGAGGCGGGTGCTGGATTCCACCCCGTTGTATGACGCGGTGGCCACGATGGACACGGTCACGCTGGTCCGCTTGGCGATCCGCGGGCTGCCGAAGGCGTGCGGCAGCGACCTGGCCGGGGAGTTGCGGGGACTACTGTCCCGCGATGATGACTATGCGGCTGCGGGCAAGCCGGCTTGTTACTATGACGACCCGGCGGCCCGGGAGGAACTGGTCGATGTGCTGGCCAAAGACGCCTATGCGCTGCTCGGTGCCCTAGATGGGCGGGAGCTGGACGCGGCGCTGAGGCAGGCAGCGGAGTTGCTGGCCACAGTGACCGGGCAGGACCTGGAACAGGATGAGGCCGGGGTGTTCAAGATCGCCCGCCGGGTCGCCCCGGACCGGGTCATCTCTACCGTCGATCCTGATGCCCGGCATGGGCATAAGACCTCCGGCGGGGCGGGCTGACTGGCTGGTTCCGTCTCGGTGCCCTCGATGGCCGCCGGGGAAGCCGATGCCGGCAGTTGTGCTTTCATCCGGGCCAGCTCGTCGTCCACGTCGTGGCCCGCGGTGAGGGCATCCAGCTGAGACTGCAGGTCATCGCGCCCGCCGGGCACACTGGCGTCATCCAGCGCGCCGGAGGCCAGTAGCTCATCCAGCGCGCCGGCCCGCGCCTGCATCTGCTCGGTCTTGTCCTGCGCGCGCTGAATGGACAGGCCGACGTCGCCCATCTCCTCGGAGATCCCGGTGACGGCCTCGCGGATGCGGGTCTCGGCCTCGGCCGCAGTATAGGTCGCCTTGATGGTCTCCTTGCGGGTCCGGAACGCGTCCACCTTCGCCTGCAGGCGCTGGGAGGCGACGGTGAGCTTATCCTCCTCCGCCTGCAGTGAGGCCTCCTGGCCCTGCAGGTCGCCGATCTGTGACGTGACAGCCGCCCGGCGGGTCAGCGCCTCGCGGGCCAGATCATCGCGGCCGGCGGCGAGCGCCTGCCGTGCCTGGCCCTGCAGCTTGTCCGATGACTGCTGCAACTGGGCGATCTGAAGCTCGACGCGCTTGCGGCTGGTCGCCACGTCCGCCACCCCGCGGCGCACCTGCTGCAGCAGCTCCAGTTGCCGCTCGTAGGAGTAGTCAAGCATCTCGCGGGGATCCTCGGCGCGGTCCAGCGCCGTGTTTGCCTTAGCCCGGAACAGCGTCGCGAGACGGCGCATGAAGCTCATCCGATCCACGTCCCTTCACTCCGCGGCAGGCTGCGGCATGCCCGTAGCCCCGTGGGACGCCAGCGAGGCCAACGTCCGAGAACTGGCGGACCTCTTTTCCCGTCCAACGCAGCGCCCCGAGTTCCGCGACCACCCGCCCTGTCGGCCAGCCGGCATCCGCTGTCTGCCGTCATGAACGCACGATACGCTCGCCCGGCATGCCCGTGCAGGGACCAAAGGCCTGATAGGCCCGGTCCACCAGGTCCGGCGTGCGGTGCCGGGCCAGCTCGCTCGCCCGGACGGCTTGTAGCCTCGCGTTGTCTACAGCCCTGGCAGTCTCATCCAGCGCCACGGCCACCACCTGCCGGGCCGCCCGTTCGCGAGCCGCCCCGGCACGACACTCCGCGTCGGCGGCAATGACGGCCGCCTCAGCCCGCGCGTCAGCGGTGATCTGCCCGGCATCGCGCTGGGCCTGGGCGATGATGCGCTCGCGCTCGGCCTCGTGCTGTCCAGCAGCGCCAGCACAGGCCCCACCTCTGCCTCCAGTCGGCCGCCAGGGTCATCGAGGCCAACCGTGACCGCCTGACCCAGCTGGACGCGGCGATTGGCGACGCCGATCACGGGATCAACCTGGCCCGCGGCTTCGCCGCCGTCCTCGCCGCGCTTGACGCCAAGCCCGCCGCCACCCCGGGCGCGGTGCTCGTCCTGACCGGCTCTACGCTGATCTCCAAGGTGGGCGGCGCCTCAGGCCCGCTGTACGGGATGGCGTTCCGCCGGGCCGGGCAGGCCCTGGGCACCGCGGAAGAGATCGACTTGCCTGCGCTCGG
>JASIGD010000335.1 GCA_030045295.1 Streptosporangiaceae bacterium | reverse complement strand
CCGGGCCAATGGCAGCGTGATGAGGAACTGGCAGCCGGGGCCGGCGTTGCGCACGCCGATCTGCCCAGAATGGGCCTCGACGATGCCGCGCGCGATCGGCAGGCCGAGCCCGCGCCTCACAGCCCGAACGGCTGTTACCGTCACCCGCTGGCGGTGTCAATGGCCAAGTTGCGGTATCTCATGGCCGCGGACAGAAGGCATGGGCCGTTGATCCTGCCCCGCGTCCCACCGACCCGCCTGACGTGGGACTCCCTGCATACGGGACAGCAGCATCAGTTATGGAGAGCGTCACGTGTAATGGAGAACGTCACGTGGAGGCCTGGATTGACCGGCCACGACACGCAACGCGCGAACTGGCCTCGCCGCGGACAGAGCCAGGCCAGTTCGCGCTCGTGTTTTGCCCTGCCGCGCCCGGCTTACCAGCCGGAGCCGCCGGAGCCGCCGGAGCCGCCTGACCCTCCTGACCCTCCCGACCCGCCCGAGCCGCCCGTCCCGCTCGGCACCGAGGACGTCAGCACATCGCCGGTGATCACATGCCACACGCCGCCAACGCCGTTGCCTGCGGTATCGCCCGGTCCATTGTCACCGGCGTAGGTATACAGCGGATAGCCATTGTAGGTGGCCTGCACGATGCCGCCGGGCCTGGTTATCGTTCCGAGGATCCCGTTCAGTTTGATCCCGGACATAGCGGCAGGTTTGCCGGTAAGGGCGGGCCACGCGCCGAGGCATTGGCCGGTGCAGGCCGAGCTGCCGCCGCCCTTGACGTCCCTGGAGTACCAGTAGAGCGTGAAGCCTTGGGCGTTCGCCAGCACGTATCCGATCTTTGTCTTCCTGATCGTCAGCAGCGTGGTCTTGGGCTGGGACGCCATGGCCCCGGAACTGCTGGACGCCATCGGGCTCGCCGTGGAGGTCGCTGCGCTGCCGCCGTAAGCGGAGCCTGCCGACGATGACGAGTTACTGGCGCATGCCGACAGGAAGACGGCGAGTACTCCGAACGCCGCCAGTGTCAGCCCGGTCTTGCGCATGAGGTATCTCCTTTCCGTGTCCGTGTCCTGACTGCTACACGGACGATACGGGCGGGACGGCGACCCGGTTCAGGGGTTCGCTCGCGGTAGCCGCGACCGTAAGGATTCGGTTATCTCTGACGGGCTTTCATCGCCGATGCCGCGGGAGAACTCACCTGGGAGGACTCGCGGGTTCGCCAGCCGGACGAGGAGATATGGGCGCGCCTCGGCCGTGGACCGGTTCGTGGACCGGTGCGCGAGATAATCCCAGCCTCGTGAGTGCCCCGGTGTGATAATCCATGTCATCGGTGCAGCTAGCCGTTCGGCGCGCTTTGGCGGTAGTCCACCGTGATCGCGATGCCTGCGCAGAAGCGGTTGATCTGTGTCTGCGGCGAGCGCCGTGCGGAGGTTTTCCTGTGGCCTGGTCGCGGCCGCGATGATCTGGCCGCTGACGCGCACGTGCCGCCGGCGCAAACTAGGTACATCGCTCGCGCCAGGGCGAGGCGTTCCGGCGGGACGAATTCGTCAGCTTGCACCAGTTCTGGGCCGGGGTTGCGCCTCTGTCGCGAGTGGTGTGTCGCTGGCCGTAGTCCCGGCCTGTGTCGTGTCCCGGCCGCGCACTTGGGTAAGTTCCCGGCCGGGGTCTGGCTGGCTGGCGCGGGCCGGCAGGAACAGGAGCGCGCCGAGGGCGCCGGCCGCCGTCGCGGTGGCGGCCGTTACCGAGCCGATCACCGCGACGCCCAGTGCCCCGCCGAGCTCACGGGTGAAGTCGTCCACCGCTGATCCGGCTCCGGCCTTGGCGGGCGGGAGCGCGCCGCTGATGGCGTCGGTGGCCGGGCTGGTGATCAGGGCCAGGCCGGCGGCCATCAGCGTCATCGAGGCGATCACCGGCCCCCAGTACGGCGAGGCGGGGCTGAGGGTGGCGGCCAGGGCGAACCCGCCGCTCATGATCAGCAGCCCGGACGCGACGACGAGCTTGGTCCCGGCCCGTTTCATGACCGCGATCGCCACCGGCGACATGGCGCCGGTGACTAGCGCGAACGGGAGCGTCGCCACGCCTGCCCTGAGCGGGTCCCAGCCGCGCACCAGCTGGAAGTACTGGGTGATCAAGAAGATGAACCCGAACAGCTCGAAGAAGGCCAGCGCTATCGCGGCGGCGGCCGCGGAGAACCGGGCGTTGGCGAACAGCCGGACCTCCAGCATCGGATCGGGTCGGCGAGCCAGTCCGCCTGCGGTGTCGTGGTCGGCCTGCAGCCATTCGGAGTAGCCCCGTTTGAACGCCAGGACGCCCATCTCGCCTGCAAGGTGCGCGATCGGGTCTGGCACGCCCCGTGCCTTCAGAGCACTGGTCATTGCTGCTGCCAGGCCCGCGCTCTTGAGGGCGTCGCGCTCTTTTAGCTCGGCGCTGGCTGCGATGGCTGCCTTCAGGCGGGGCCCGAGCTCGCGGTTCACCGGGCCCATCGCGCTTGATGCCCGCATCAGAGGCTCCGTAAGGAGCGGGAACTGGTCGTGAAGCCAGGCAGGCGGCGTATCCGCGAACGGATGGCCCATATCGCGCCGTACTGGCTGGCTCGGCCGCCGAAGCGCCATCCACGCCAAATCAGACGGGCAGCCCATGCCAGAGCAGATGCCGACGTGCCAAGCCAGGCCATTCAGGACGCGATCGACACGATGAGGGACCGGCGAGAGGCCGGTGCCGGCCAGGCCCCGCCGACGCGGAACGCCGCCGCGGCGGCTTCACCCCCGGGTCCAGCCGCCGGTGCTGCACACGATTAGGGGTAGCGGTCACGGCGTTCCCCCGTGCCTGACGGCCCTGAGCTGGACAGTCGTTTATCTAACGTCGACATCGCATCGAACGGGCCCTGCTTGACTCCAGATGTCAGCGCAATTCACGCCCTGCCACGCAAGTCGTGCAGCAGGAACCTTACGGAGTGCACATGCTACTCACCAGCAGGAAGACGGCCGCCGGTCTCAATGCCCCCGACCCATCGAGGTGAATCCGCCACTGGCAAAACCCGATCCCATGAAAGGAACGAAAATGGAAATGACCTATGTCGGCGGCCTGGCTGGCTGGATTCACAACGGCGAGCCGTCCCGCTATGTCGGTGGAATGGCGGGCTGGGTCTACAAGAACACCGGGCGCTGCCGCTTTGTCGGCGGCAGCGTCGGTCGGATTTACGAGCCCGAGCCTCGCCTGTATGCGGGCGGCATGGTCGGCTGGGTTTCCTGCCAGGCCGCCGCTAGCGGCGCTCGGAGCCCCCGCTACGTGCTCGCCAGCTAGCTACTTCGATCTGAAAACCCGCGTGTCGGTCCGGGATCATAGGCGGTGCGGCCGACAGGATGGCCTCGACCCCTTGGGCTCCAAGGGATCGAGGCCATGCGCGCCGTCGCCATGAGCGAGCAGCTGCGCGCCGAAAGGCGGCTCGACCCGACCTGGACCGCCACCGAGGCGGCCGTCCTGCTGTGGGAACTGACCTCGTTCCACGTCTGGGACGACCTGGTCAACGACGCCCAGCTCCCGCCCGACCGCTATGTCGAGATCATCACCGCGGCCGCACTCAGCGCGCTCGGCGCCCCCGTCAGCCGCTGATGATCTGCGTGCCGGGCCAGGTGACCTGCGCCAGCGTCCGCGAGATGACGATCTTGCGGATGGTGTTCATCGCCTCCGCGACACCCGGGCCGGATTGCTCGCCGCCCGGCGCCGGCCAGAAAGCGGCCATGAGCTCGTCGGTCACCCGGCCGAACACCACCGTGTCGGCCCCGCGAAGCTCCGCCACCGCGAACTGGCCGAATCCCTCATCGAGGGTCTGCCAGTCAGGGCATGGCCCGGGTCGGCGTGGTAACCGCCGGCGCTGGTGATCATGAACGAGAACAGCTTCCGCACGGGTCCTCCAACTCGGTTGCTTCGTGCCGGCGACCGGATAGACGGCCCCGGGTCACGAGGTCATCGCCCGGTGGCGGGATCTTCAGGCCGCCTCGGGCTGGGGGTCCTGGCCGGGGCGCCCGAGGAGCTTGCCGTCGGCGAAGGTCGCTCCGGCCCGCGCGCGGCCGACCGGGCACTTGATCAATGCCGGGTACTTAAGGGTCTAGTGGAGGCTGGCGGATGGTGATGGTGCAGGTGATGGGGCCTGGTGGTGTTGTTTTGATGGCGGCGCGGCGGGCGTTGCTGCTTTTGCGGCCGCGGGGGTAGCTGCGTGCGGTGCGGGCTGGGAGCAGGCCGGCGAGGATTTCGGTGGCGGCGGTGTGCTGGGGGTGGCGGGTGCGGGTGCCGCGGGTGATCTGGCGGGTGATGGCGCGCAGGGTGACGGTGTAGGAGAAGCTGGCGGGGTCTGGGGGCAGGCTGGCGGCGCGGGCGCGGGCGGCGGTGCCGGCGCGGGTGACCTGGATGATCTGGTGGGCGGTGAGCAGGGCCCAGATTTCCTGGGTGATGCCGTCGGGGGTGGCTGAGCGCAGGACGGGGTGCCGGGCGCGCAGGCAGGTCTTGAGCTCGCGGTAGCCGGTCGTCCGTCGGATAAACGCGAGGTGATGAGAAAGGATAATCATAGGGGGCAACGATAATTATCCTGTATTGCTTTCCTTCCTTGCTAGTGTGAATCGCCTCAGCCCACACGGCGCAACCACCAGAAATGCAGAATTTTAGTGACGAAATCCCGCGGGTCTGTTCTATGGGAGTGACGTTCACTCGACGTATAACGTTTGTCGACGCGCGGTCCCTACTCTTTCAGGGAATGGGATAATTCCGCGACAGACCTAGGAGGATCGCCATGCCTAATGATGGCATTCCCACCGATGAGGAGCTGAACGAACTTATTAGCGGCGCCGACCGCCGCACGGGCGCAGTAGGAAATCTGGTCGCCCACGGCTTCTCTCTCAAACCGCGCAAGGCGGTCTCGGTATTCCTATTTGACGGGGATGGGCGCATGCTGCTGCAGCGCCGCGCCGCCTGCAAATATTACTCCCCTGGCGTCTGGTCCAGCAGTTGCGATGGTCACGTGCGGCCAGGAGAAGCACCGGAGGCGGCAGCGACGGCGCGGCTGGCGGAAGAACTCGACGTAATACCGGAACACCTGACCAACGTCGGCGCGTCCATCTACCGGCTCAGGGACCCGGCGTTCGGGCTGGTCGAGTGCGTAATCAACCACGTTTTCGTCGGCCGCCTGCTTACGTCGCCCCATCCTGATCCGGACGAGGTGGCCGAGGTTGCGCTGGCGACCCCGGCGGAACTGGGCCGGATGCTGGCGGATGATCGATTCTCATCGTGGTTCCGGGCCGTGACCGAGGTCGCGCTCATCCGTATTCCGCACTGGCTGCCGGGACTCGCCGACTGGCGCGAGGACGCTATCAGGGACACCGGGATCGGAGGCCAGCCATGACGGTCACCAGCGCTGATGTCGAGACGGTGCGGCGTTTCTACCAGGCGCTGGCCGCGCGGGATACTGCCACCCTGGAGTCCTGCTTCGCCCCCGGCGCGGTGTGGCATCTGCCGGGCAACAGCCCGATCGCCGGTGACCACCACGGCTGGCCCGCGATCCGTGACGACTTCCTGGCCAAACTCGGGCCGCTGTCTGGGCACACCTTCCGGGCCGAGTTGCTTGACGTCGCGGCCGGGCAGGAGTTCATCGTGGCGGTGCAGCATGCGACGGCCTCCTACCAGGGGCGGCGCCTGGATATCACGGGCTGCCAGCTCATGCGGCTGGAGCACGGCCGCATCGCCGAAGTGCGGGGACACTACTCTGACCAGGATGCGCTGGATGCCTTCTGGGTGACCGGATAGCTGGCTGGGCCGTTGCCAACGCTCTGCTGACAACAGACGTGGGTACACGGGGGTGACCGGATCGTCGGCGGCAGGCACACCCGGCGATTGCTGAGATTAGGCTTTAGGCCATGCAGGCGCTGTTGTCTGCGAGTACTGGAGGTGCCGGGCGGCTTGTTGGCCGGGCACCGGAAGGCGGCGTGCTTGAAGAGTTCCTTGCCGCCGTACGGGGCGGCGAAAGCCGGGCTCTCGTCCTGCATGGCGAGCCTGGTGTCGGCAAGACGGCACTCCTTGAGTTCCTGGTGAAGCGCGCCGCTGACTGTCGCGTCATCAGCGTGTCCGGTGTTCAGTCGGAGATGGAGCTCGCGTTCGCTGCGCTGCATCAGCTGTGCGCGCCG
>JASIGD010000038.1 GCA_030045295.1 Streptosporangiaceae bacterium | reverse complement strand
TCTTGTCTTCCGGCGTCGCTTCGGCCAGGAAGTCGTCCACGCCTGACTCGTCCGCGATCGCCTTGGCGGTCAGCGGGTTGTCCCCGGTGATCATGACGGTCTTGATGCCCATCTTGCGCATCTCGTCGAACCGCTCGGCGATGCCCTCCTTGACGATGTCCTTGAGCTGGATCACGCCCAGGGCCCGAGCGGGTCCGTTGACGGGCTTCTCGGCCACCACCAGCGGGGTTCCGCCGGCCGCCGAAATGCCGTCGACCAGCGGGCCGAGGTCGTCCGGTACGGTGCCGCCGTTGTCGCGCACCCACTGGGCCACCGAGGAGGCGGCGCCCTTGCGGACCTCGCGCCCGTCGGCCAGGTCGACGCCGCTCATCCTGGTCTGCGCGCTGAACTCGACGAAGTTGGCGCCATTCAGCTCGCCCTCGGGCCGCTCGCGCAGGCCGTACTGGTTCTTGGCCAGCACCGCGATCGACCGGCCCTCCGGGGTGTAGTCCGCCATCGACGACAGCTGCGCCGCGTCGGCCAGCGCGGCCTGTGAGGTCCCGCCGACCGGGAGGAACTCGGTGGCCTGACGGTTGCCGATGGTGATCGTGCCGGTCTTGTCCAGCAGCAGCGTGTTCACGTCGCCCGCCGCCTCTACCGCGCGGCCGGACATGGCCAGCACGTTGCGCTGCACCAGCCGGTCCATGCCGGCGATGCCGATCGCGGACAGCAGCGCGCCGATCGTGGTCGGGATCAGCGCCACCAGCAACGCGACGAGGATCACCAGGGTCTGCGGCGCCTTGGAGTAAAACGCCATCGGCTGCAGCGTGATCACCGCGAGCATGAAGATGATGGTCAGCGAGGCCAGCAGGATGTTCAGCGCGATCTCGTTCGGCGTCTTCTGCCGCTGCGCGCCCTCGACCAGGGCGATCATCCGGTCGATGAACGTCTCGCCGGGCTTGGACGTGATCTGCACCACGATCCGGTCGGACAGCACGGTCGTGCCTCCGGTCACCGCGGACCGGTCGCCGCCGGACTCGCGGATGACCGGCGCGGACTCGCCGGTGATCGCCGACTCGTCCACCGACGCGATGCCCTCGACCACGTCGCCGTCGCCGGGGATGACCTGGCCCGCCTCGACCACCACGTGGTCGCCGAGCTGCAGCTGCGTGCCGGGCACCTCCTCCTCGCGTAGAGCCGACGGGTCAGCACCGGGCTTCCAGCCGATCAGCCGGCGCGCCACCGCCTCGCGCTTGGCCCGCCGCAGCGTCTCGGCCTGCGCCTTGCCGCGTCCTTCGGCCACGGCCTCGGCCAGGTTGGCGAATACCACGGTCAGCCACAGCCAGACGATGATCGTCCAGTTGAAGACCGACGGCGACCGGATCCCGGTGTACAGGCACAGCACGGCGCCGACCTCGACCACGAACATGACCGGGTTCTTGACCTGGACCCGCGGGTCCAGCTTCTTGAACGCGTCAGGGAGGGACTGCAACAGAATCTTCGGGTCGAGCAGCCCGCCGCCGACGCGGCGCGGCTCGCCGCCTGCCGTCCTGCCGGAGGGCGGAGCGGCCGGAGCGCCCGGGCTCTCGGTTGTCACAGACATCAGTGCAATCCTTCTGCGAAGACGCCCAGCGCCAGCGCCGGGAAGTAGGTCAGGCCGACGAGGATGAGGATCACGCCGACGAGCATGCCGACGAACAGCGGCGTCCTGGTATCTAGCGTCCCGGCGCTCTGCGGCACCGGGCTCTGTCTAGCCAGCGACCCGGCCAGGCCGAGCGCGAAGATCTCCGGCGCGAACCTGCCGAACAGCATCACGATGCCGCCTAGCGTGTTGTACCAGGTGGTGTTCGTGGCCAAGCCGGCGAACGCCGAGCCGTTGTTGTTGGCCTGCGAGGCGAACGCGTACACGATCTCGGTCAGCCCGTGCGGCCCTGGGTTGAAGATCGAGCTCTGGCCGGTCTTCGTGGCGATCGACAACCCGGCCGCGGTCAAGATGACCACCGGCAGGGTCAGGAAGTACAGCGACGCGTACTTCATCTCGGCGGGCCGGATCTTCTTGCCGATGTACTCCGGCGTCCGGCCGACCATCAGCCCGCCGACGAACACGGTCACGATGGCCAGGACCAAGATGCCGTACATGCCGGCCCCGATCCCGCCCGGCGCGATCTCGCCGAGCGCGATGTCGAACAGCGCGATGCCGCCGCCGAACGGCGTCAGCGAGTCATGGAAGCAGTCCACTGCGCCGGTGGACGTCACCGTGGTGGACGCCGCGAACAGCGAGCAGCCGGGCGTGCCGAACCGGACCTCCGTCCCCTCGGCGGCGCCGTGCGCCAACTGCGTTGCGGTGCCGCCGGTCCCCAGCGCCAGGTGGCTCTCGAACAGGCTGATCCCGCCGACCGCGGCCAGCCAGATGATCACCATGACGGCGACCAGCGCGTAACCCTGCCGGTTGTCCTTGACCATCTTGCCGAACGCTCGGGGAGTGGCGAACGGAATCAGCAGCAGGATGAAGATCTCGAACCAGTTGGTGAAGGCATTCGGGTTCTCGAACGGGTGGGCGGAGTTGGTGTTGAACCAGCCGCCGCCGTTGTTCCCCATGTCCTTGATGATTTCCTGCGACGCCACCAAGCCGCCGGGGATGGTCTGGTGCCCGCCGGCCAGCGTCGTGTACGTGTGGTAGTTGGACAGGTTCTCGATCGCCCCGCCCGCCACCAGGACCAGGCAGCCGATCACCGCCATCGGCAGCAGCAGCCGGATCACGGCGCGGGTCAGGTCCACCCAGAAGTTCCCGAGCCGGTCGGTCTTGGACCGGGTGAACCCGCGGATCATCGCGATCGCGACCACTAGGCCGACCGCGGCCGACATGAACTGCTGCACCATCAGCCCGCTCACCTGGGCGAAGTAGCCCAGGGTGGCCTCGCCGGCGTAGTTCTGCCAGTTGGTGTTGGTGGTGAAGGACACCGCCGTGTTCCAGGCCAGCGCGGGCGAGACGTTGCTAAATCCGAGCGAGAAGAACAGCCAGTGCTGCGTCCGCAGGATCAGGTACACGACCAGCACGCTGATCAAGGAAAACGCGAGCATGGAGCGCAGGTAGACGCTCCACCGCATGTCCGCGTCCGGGTCGATCCCGGTCAGCTTGTAGATGCCGCGCTCAACCCGCCAGTGGTCCTTGGCGGTGAAAATGCGCGCGATGTAGTTGCCCAGCGGGATGTAGCACGCCGCCAGGGCGGCGACCAGCAGCGCGACCTGCAGCCAGCCTGCGACTGAGACGTTCAGCATTCAGAACCTCTCAGGCAGTATCAGGGCCACGAACAGGTAGAGCGTCAGCAGAACGCCACCGATCAGGCCGATCCAGTTCTCAGCGCTCAAAGGTCTCGATCCCCTTCACGATCAGGATGAGGACGGCGAAGACGACGATCGTCAGGCCGACGTACAACAGGTCCCACACGGTGACTCCTTGGGGAGAAAGTGGTGCCGTGCCGCTAATGGCCGTGCTCACCAGGGCCTACCGAAGCCCCAGGAGCACAGCCTTAGTTAACGGTTCGGGATCCGCCGGTAAAAGCAGGCCTTGCAGGACCCATGCGGCTGCTGACGGGTTCCTAACGAAACCCATGCGAACGAGGGGACTAGACCGGGACTAGACCTCAGGAGTGTCCGGGATCAGGGCGTGCCGGCGGATACGCCAGGAGTGCAGTCCGCGGCCCATCTCGTCCATCAGCGCCGACGGCGGGACGGCGAGCACCGGGCACCTGGCGTGCGCCAGGCAGTAACGCCCGACCGAGCTGCAGAACATCCGCCCGAGGTGGCCGCGACGGCCCGTTCCGATGATCAGCAGGTCTTCCGGCTGGTTGGCGATGTCCACGAGCACGGGACCGGTCTCACCACGCTCCACGTGCGGCTCGACCTGCAGGCCGGCGGGCATCCCGCCCAGGGCGTCGTTAAACGCGTCCTCCAGTCGCTCGCAGGCCGCGTCCCGCCAGATCTTGCGCAGGTAGGGCGATGCATTCCGGCGTTCCGCCAGGTCGCCGCCGGGCGGAACCCAGGCGATGACCGGCAGCAGCGGCACGACCCGCTGCCTGGCCTCGGCCTCCGCGAAACGCAGCGCCTGCAGGCTCCCCAGCGACCCGTGCACGCCCACGATGATCCGACGTACGGTAGGCACGGCTACTCGCCTCCCGATGACACCAGGCGCCGCCCTCTTCCGGCGCCCTTGACCGCTTACCCATCCATTTAATCCCTACTCCCGGTGCGAGGCGTATCTCCCTCACGGCTTGCTCACGACCCGCACCGCAAGCGTCAGTCCGGCCCGACCCGGACGCCGAGCTCGTCGATGCGCGCCAGCATCTCGGCCGGGTCCGCGTATACGCGGTACGCCCCGGCCCGCTCGAGTTCCTCCCGCCCGTACCCGCCGGACAACACCCCGACCCCCAGCGCCCCGGCCCGCCGCGCCGCGAGCAGGTCCCAGACGCTGTCCCCGACGACCATCGCGTCCCTGGGGTCCGCGCCGAGCTGGGCCGCCGCGGCCAGGAACAGGTCGGGGTCCGGCTTGGCGTGCCGCACCAGGTCGCGGGTCACCATCGGGGTGTCCTCCGGCAGCCCGAGCAGCTCCAGCGCGGGCCGCGCGGTCGTCGCGCGTCCGCTGGTCGCGATCGCCCACCGCACGCCCGCCTCGGTCAGGAAGCCGAGCAGCTCCCGCGAGCCCGGCAGCGCGGTAACCGAGCCCAGCTGCGCCCGGTACGCCTCCTCGTGCGCCCGCTGCAGCCGGTCGATGTCGGCCTTGGACAGCGACCGGCCGGTCTCCCGCAGCAGCGCGGAGACGAACAGCCCGCCGCTCATCCCGATCCGCCGGTGGATCCGCCACACCGACAGGTCGACGCCGATGTCCATCAGCGCCGACCGCCAGGCGATGACGTGCTGGTACACGCTGTCGATGAGCGTCCCGTCGAGGTCGAACAGGAAGGCCGGAGTGGGTGATTCGGCGTAGCTCACAGCAGGGTCCATGGCCTCAAGTCTGCCCGCGCCGGCCCCCGCCGTCCCCAGCACCCCGCCGTACCCCGCTCACGTGCTCTTTTGTCCCGAACGGACGGTGGTTTCACCCGTCGGGCCGCCCTTCGCCTCCCGAGCGACGCCCGGGCGGCTGCTCGCCCGCCGGGATGGCATGATTGACGGGGTGCAGCCACCTGACCTCAGATCCGGCATCGCCTCGTTCGCGGCGCTCGGTGACAGCTTCACCGAAGGACTGGACGACCCGCGTCCGGGCGGCGGGTTCGCCGGCTGGGCCGACCGGGTGGCCGGCGCGCTGGCCGAGCGCGCTCCGCAGTTCCGTTACGCGAACCTGGCCGTCCGCGGCAGGCTGCTCGATGAGGT
>JASIGD010000334.1 GCA_030045295.1 Streptosporangiaceae bacterium | reverse complement strand
GCCGGACGGCGGCCCGCCCGCCGAGTTCGGCGCCAACGCGCAGGCCACGCAGCCATCCGCGGATTCCATCGCGTCCATCCCCTCAGCACCCCAGCCGGGTGCCACCCCGTCGCAGATCGTGCACGGGTTCCTCGTCGCTAACGCCAGCGGCCCGACCTACGCCGACATTGCCCGGCAGTACCTGGCCGACTCGGCCGGCCGGACGTGGCACCCGGGCACGTCCGTCACGGTGTTCAGCGGGCTCAACACGGTGACCAGGGCGGTGACGCCGGCCGGGCGGCACGGCGCCCCGCGGACCGTAGTCGACGTCACCGGCGAGGAGCAGGCCACCTTGGACGGCTCCGGCCAGTACGTCTGGGCGCAAAGCCACACTCAGTCCTTGGGCCGCTACGCGTTCGACCTGACCAAGGTGGACGGCCAGTGGCGGATTTCGAACCCGCCCCGCTACCGGATGCTGACCGCGACCGAGTTCCCGCTGTACTACCAGGCGCAGGATCTGTATTTCTTCGATCCCGACGACCAGGTGCTCGTCCCCGACTCGGTGTTCGTGCCCCTCGACATCCCGCTCCTGGGGCTGGTGAAAAACCTGGTGGAGGCGCTTATCCAGGGTCCCAGGACAGCGTGGCTGCAGGACGCGACCGACACCGATGTCTTCCCCGCCAACACGACCGTGCTCGGCGTGGCGCTGTCCGGGCCCGAGGCCGTGGTGAACCTCGGCGGCGCCATCGCTCGTGCGGGCGCGCACGTCCGTGCCCAGGTCTCCGCGCAGCTGGTCTGGACGCTCACCGGCCTGCCCGTCGGCCCGTCGAGCAGCATCCAGTCGGTCGAGCTGGAGGTCAACGGCACCGCATGGACCCCCTCCGCGTCACTCTGCCAGGCCGGCCGGCCGGCCAGCTCCTTGCAGACGCAGGCCGATTACGAGTGCGACGACCCCTACCCGGCCACGCCGGCCAGCTTCTACTACGTCGGCAGCGGGCAAGCCTGGTCACGATGCGGCTCAGAATCGCAGGCCCGGCAAGGATCGATCGGGCTGGTGGTTCCCGTCGTCACCCGCACCGGTGACTTCAACACCGCGCGCTGCGAAAACGGCTTCGCGCCAGAAGATTCCGCGCCCGCGCCGCCGGCGCAGTCCCAGTCGCTGCCCGCGATGTCCATGGCGGCCGTGTCGCCCGACGGGAAGTACCTGGCCGTCGTCTCGCCGGCCAAGGACGCCGTCTACATCGGAGCACGTTCGGGTGACGCCACGTCGTTCCCGGCCACCCGGCCCAAGCTGGTGGGATCGGACATCACCGCGCTCAGCTGGGACCGCAACGATGAGCTGTGGGTGGTCCAGGACGGCAACATCTTCGTGGTGCCGATCACCGGCAAGCCGGTCCCGGTCACGTTGGGCGGGGAGAACGTCACGGACTTGAGCGTCGCGCCCGACGGCGTCCGGATCGGCCTCATCGTGCAGAACGGGTCGGAGTCCGAGGTCGAACTCGCCGCCATCAACTCGGGCGGGCAGCCGCCGGGCCGGCCCTCGCTGCAGGTTTCCCTCACCCCCGGTGCCCCGCTCGGGCCGGGCATCACCAATCCGACGTCGCTGGCCTGGTACAACGCCGACAACCTGATCGTCCTCGACGCCGCCGACGGCGGACCCACGCTGTGGGAGGTCCCGGTGGACGGGCAGCAGGCCGTCGAGCAGCCACCCCCGCCGGCCAACGCGGTCTCGATTACCGCCGACAGCGCCGCGAACGCCCTGGTGGCCGGGCTGGCCGACGGCAAGCTGGCCGTCTCGGCCGTCCTGGAAGGCCCGTGGACGACCCTCAATGACCCCGGCCAGGCTCCGGCCTACCCCGGGTAGCGCCAGGACTGTTTCGCCGAAGTGGATTACGCGTCTGCCCGGGCGGGGAAGAACCTGGCACACAGCACCGCCCTTGGTGATCGACTATGTGCCTCCTGACATTCACGCTCCGGCGAGCTAGCGTTCATGACATGGCACTCGCCCGGGTCCGTGGTTGCGCCGGGCGTGGCTCCCGTGCCGGGAACCACGTTGGGCAAGCCGATGCCAGCCGCAGGCGAAACGGCCCACGTAAGGCGACTTCTCGTCGACCGATCACGGTGCGGCTTAGGAGTAAGTCCTGCCCCGCCGGGGGATACATGCTCTCCCGGGCCGGGAGAAGGGCAGTAGTGGCCACAAGCCGGCCGCGAACCCCTCAGCAGGCGAATGTGGGGTCGAAGACCAGGTCGGCCGGGCGAGTGCCGCCCCGCCGTAATCAGGACTGGAAGGGGGATCGCGATGGAAATTATCGTCAGGGGACGCCACATTACCGTCCCGGCGCGTTTCCGTCAGCACGCCGCCGCCAAACTCGCCAAGCTGGAGAAGCTTGATCAGAAGGCGGTGCGGGTCGACGTGGAGGTCTCCAAGGAACGCAACCCGAGGCAGTCCGATCGCCGCGAGCGCGTCGAGTTGACCATCAGGTCCCGCGGCCCCGCGATCAGGGCCGAAGCCGCGGCGGACGACAGGTACGCGGCGCTCGACCTCGCCTTCGCGAAGCTGGAGTCCAGGCTTCGCCGCGCGTCTGACCGGCGCAAGGGCAAGAAGGGGGACAACGACACGCTGCGCTCGCCGGCCCTGCTGGCCGACGCCGCGCTTCTGGTCGCCGCGTCCGTCGCGTCGGCCGAAGGGGTGCCGCCCGCCGAACCGGCCGGTCCCGCGCTCAACGGCAACGCGGCCGCGCGGCCGCGCGCGGCGCAGGTCTCCGCCAGGTCCGACGACGCCGAACCAGGCCGGGCGGAACCGGACAGCCACCTGGTCCCGATCCAGATGGAAGGGGACGGGCCGCTGGTCGTGCGGGAAAAGGTGCACGCGGCCACGCCGATGACGATCGACCAGGCCCTGCTCGAGATGGAGCTGGTGGGCCACGACTTCTACCTGTTCCACGACAGCGAATGCGACCGCTTCAGCGTCGTCTACCGTCGTCGTGGCTACGACTACGGGGTCATCCGACTGGTCGAGGAGTAGTTCGCCGTAGGCTCTGTTGACATGAGGTTCGCGCCGATCACGGTGGAGGCAACGAGTTGAGCGCCAGAGGCGACGCCGCGATGGCCGCTGCCCGGCCCGGGCCGGGGGCCGGGGAAGTGGACCACCCCGAGCCGATCCGGGTGCTGATCGCCGACGATCACGCGCTGTTCCGCCGCGGCCTGGAGATGGTCCTCGACGAGGAGGACGACATCGAACTGGTCGGGCAGGCCAGCGACGGGGCCGAGGCGGTCGACGTGGCCGGCGAGTCGCTGCCCGACGTGGTGCTCATGGACATCCGGATGCCCAGGACCAGCGGCATCGAGGCCTGCCGGGCGACCAAGGAGGTCGCACCCAGCGCGAAGATCGTGATGCTGACGATCAGCGACGAGGAAGAAGACCTGTTCGAGGCGATCAGGGCCGGCGCCAGCGGCTACCTGCTGAAGGACATCCCGCTGGATGAGGTGGCCGAGGCCGTCCGCGCGGTTCACGGCGGCCAGTCGCTGATCAACCCGTCGATGGCGGGCAAGCTGCTCACCGAGTTCGCCACGCTGGCCAAGCGCGACGCCGAGGAGGAGCGAATCCAGCACGTCGCCGCGCCCAAGCTCACCGACCGGGAGATGGAGGTGCTCAAGCTCGTCGCGCGCGGCATGAACAACCGTGACATCGCCAAGGAGCTGTTCATCTCCGAGAACACCGTGAAGAACCACGTCAGGAACATCCTGGAAAAGCTCCAGATCCACTCCCGCATGGAAGCGGTGATGATCGCCGTCCGGCAGAAGCTGATCGAGTTCAGCTGAGCCGCGTTGCCGCCGCCCCCCGTCCGACGGCGTAAGACCCGGGCCAGCGCCGCCGCCAGCCGCCGGGCGTGCCCGCTCGGCTCCACTTGCTCCAGCCGCACGTCGCCGCAGCCGACCCAGCCGGCCGCCTCGCGCAGCGCCCGGGCCATCGGCT
>JASIGD010000333.1 GCA_030045295.1 Streptosporangiaceae bacterium | reverse complement strand
AGCCTGGTCATCTACTACTGGGCGATGTACACCGGCCTACCGCGCGAAGAGACGCTCGACCTGGTCGCCAGGCAGAGCGGAGTAGACGAACTGCCGGACACCGGGCTGCACCACTGAGCCCGGCGCACTGCTAGCCCGAGTGGGTCCCGTCAGCTGACGGGACCCACTCGCGTTTTGCGCCGGAGGGCACGCTCGGCCTGGCGGCGCGTTCCACCGCGGCCCGTTCGGAAAAAGAAAAGGCACGGACCGGTGCCCGGGAACGGTCGTTACTGGCAGTAAGCGTTGCGGCGCGGGCGGTTGGCGGGCGGAAAACGCCTTGACTTAGTTGATTTCACAGATCTAGCGTTGTGATATCAATTTAACCAAGGCGGTGAGCTGGATGAGAGCGAAGCGGGCTGGGCGTGCGGGTCCTGGGGCGGGGCGGGCTGGGCGTGCGGGTTCCGGGGCGGGGCGGGCTGGGCGTGCGGGTTCCGGGGTGCGGCTGTTGGTCCCTGTGACCTTGCTCGTCACGATAACGGTGCTGGCCACGGGGTGCAGCGGCGGCAGCCCGGCGCCGGTCAGTACGACATTCTCCGGCGCGGCGACGCCGGCCGGATCGTGGCCGTACCCGAACGGCGACCTGGCCAACACCAGGAACGCGCCGGAGGGGACGATCTCGGCGGCGAACGTATCGGGGCTGCGGGAGGCGTGGGCGTTCAAGCTGGCCGGCCCGGCCGCCGCCGGCGTCTCGGGGGTCGGCTCGCTGACCGCGCCGCCGGTCGTGCAGGGCGGCGTCGTGTACCTGCAGGACGAGGACGCCAACGTCTACGCGGTGGCGCTCGCCACCGGCAAGCTGAAGTGGGAGTACCAGGTCAACATCCCGGAGAAGAGCGGCCCGGGGCCGGACGGGGTAGCGGTCGCGGGCGGCGCCATGTACGGGGACACGTCGACCACGGCGTTCGCGCTGAACGCCGCGACCGGCAAGACGATCTGGGTCGACAGCAACCTGCTGAACGGCGGCCAGGGGGCGTTCGAGATCCAGCCGCAGGTGGCGGACGGCCGGGTGTACATAGCGAGCGCCTACGGCTCCGGGCCCGGCGGCGGGGTGCTGATGGCGCTGGACGCGTCAACCGGCCACCTGCTGTGGAAGTTCGACACGGTCATCGGCGTGGGCGCGGGCGTGCAGGCTCTCGGCCTCGGCTCGGGCGGGGCCTGGGAGACGCCGCTGGTCGGCAGCGACGGCTCGGTGACGTTCGGCATCGGGAACCCGTACCAGAGCATCGGCGAGGCCATCGCGCATCCGTCGCGGCAGCTTTACACCGACAGCGAGGTGAACCTGGACGCGGCGACCGGGAAACTGCGCTGGTACTACCAGGCGGTGCCGAACGACTTCATGGACCACGACCTGCAGGCGTCGCCGATCTCGGCGACGATCGGCGGGGTCCCGGTGATCATCACCGGCGGCAAGGTGGGGTACGTCTACGCGCTGAACGCGCGGTCCGGCGCGCTGATCTGGAAGACGCCGGTCGGCGAGCACAACGGGCACGACAACGACTCCCTGCTGGCGCTGTCGCACAAGCTCACGGTCAAGTATCCGTACACGATAGAGCCGGGATCGCTGGGCGGCATCCTGTCGAACATGTCGGTAGCGGACGGGAGCGTGTACGTGGCTACCATCGACCTCCCGATCATCTATACCGGCCCGAGCTCGGTCACCGGTAACAAGGCCGGCGGTCCCGAAACCGGGCAGGTGGAGGCGCTCAGCCTGGCCACCGGCAAGGTCGAGTGGGACACCAAGTTCGCCACGATGCCACTCGGCGCGGCCACGGTCTCCAACGACCTGGTCTTCACCACGCTCTACACCGGTGCCCTGGTCGCTCTCAACCGCGACACGGGCGCGGTCGTCTACCGGCGTCAGCTGCCCACGTCGACGAACGCGCCGATCGCCGTGTTCGGCAACACGGTGCTGGTCCCGGCGGGCGGGCCCCAGACGTCGGCTTCGGGCGGGGGCGGTAACCCGCAGCTCGTGGCCTACACGGTGCCCTGAACGGCGTCAGCCGGCGCGGGCGCGCCCGCTACCGGGCGCGGGGGCGCCGGTAGCGGGTCAGCAGGCGGCCCTCGATGAGGGCCGCCGGGACCGCGCCGAAGCGGCGGCTGTCGACGGCTCCGGCGGCGGGGTTGTCGGATTCGAGCCACCAGCCGCCGTCGGCGCGGCGGGCGGCGCGCTTGATGATGAGCAGGTCCGGCCGGGCCGGATGGCGGGCGAGCACGATCTGGCCCGGGCGGATCCGGCGGGTCCGGCGGACCAGCAGCCAGTCGCCGGGGCGCAGGGCAGGCTCCATGGAGCGTTCGGCGACCTTGACCCGAAGTATCGGCCAGTGCACGCATCCCTCCCGGTGTCGACGCAGGCGGGCGGGGTAGTGTCGGGTCTGCAAGCTAACGAGTCGGAGAAAGGGAATCGATGAGGCTGCTCACACGCCTGCTTGAGCCGAGGACCACCGCCTACGCCCACTGCGACCTGCCCTGCGGAGTCTACGACCCGGCGCAGGCCAGGATCGAGGCGGAATCGGTCAAGGCCATCGACGAAAAGTACCAGCAGAACACGGACCCCGAGTTCCGGGCCCGCTGCCTGATCATCAAGGAACAGCGCTCCGAGCTGGTCAAGCACCACCTCTGGGTGCTGTGGACCGACTACTTCAAGCCGCCGCACTTCGAGAAGTACCCGCAGCTGAACCAGCTGTTCAACGAGGCCACCAAGCTAGCAGGCGCCGCGGGCACGAAGGGCAGCACGGACGTCTCCAAGGCCGACGAGCTGCTGGGCAAGATCGAGGAGATCAGCAAGATCTTCTGGGAGACCAAGCAGGCCTAGCGGACTCCGGACCGGCTATCGTGGATCGTTACCAGTGGTAACGATCCACGATAATTGTGCGGCGGGTGAGTAGGGGTCCGGGCCGCCGCGGCGTGTTCATCGCCGTGAGCTGGGGGGGTAGGTTACTTGCAGTGGGCGGCGACCGCTAAGGCGCCCCGGAGGAGAGACGTGACCGAAGACACCGCCGCGACGACGGCTTACGGGTCCTTGCCGGGCCAGCGTGACGTCGGCGCGGCGCTGCCTGAGCGCGAGACCAAGGACCGCGTGAAGGTGAGCATGCCCGCCGAGGGCGCGTACCTTTCCGTGCTCCGGACGGCGACCGCGGGCCTGGCGGCAAGGCTTGACTTCACCCTCGACGAGATCGAGGACCTGCGTATCGCGGTGGACGAGGCGTGCGCGATGCTGCTGGTCCAGGCGATACCGGGCTCCAACCTGGAGTGCGCCTTCGACCTCGGCGCCGCAGAGATGACGATCACCGTATCGGTGGTCTCCGCGCACCCGCGCATCCCCGCCCCGGACACCTTCGCCTGGACCGTGCTGTCCGCCCTGGCCGGGACCGTCGACTCCCGGGTCGGGCCGGGCGATCAGGTGGCGATCGTCCTGCGCAAGCGCCGGGAAACTCCGGGGTCCGGGTGAGCAGCGAATTCGAGGTCCAGGTGACCGAAGAGTTCGAGCTAGTCCAGGCCGAGGCGGCGATGCGGATTGAGCACGGGTCACCGCCGGACCGGGCCCGGGCCCGGGAGCTGTTCGAGCGGCTCGCGGTACTGCCCGCCGGGGATCCGGAGCGGGCCAGGATCAGGGGCTACCTGGTCGAGCTGCACCTCCCGCTGGTGGAATACCTCGCGCGCCGGTTCCGCAACCGGGGCGAGTGGCTCGACGACCTGACCCAGGTCGCGACGATCGGGCTGATCAAGTCCATCGACAGGTTCGATCTGGACCGCGGCGTGGAGTTCTCCACCTACGCCACGCCCACGATCGTGGGCGAGATCAAGCGGCACTTCAGGGACAAGGGCTGGGCGGTGCGGGTACCGCGCCGGCTGCAGGAGCTCAAGCTCTCGCTCACCAAGGCCATCGGCGAACTGGCGCAGCGCGAGGGGCGCGCGCCGACGGTCAGCGAACTGGCCGCGCACCTGCAGATGAGCGAGGAAGACGTGCTGGAGGGGCTCGAGTCGGCCAACGCCTACTCCACCGTGTCGCTCGACGCGCCGGATTCGGGCGACGACGACGCGCCCGCGGTCTCGGATTCGCTGGGCATGGTCGACGACGCGCTGGAAGGCGTCGAGTACCGGGAGTCGCTGAAGCCGCTGCTCGAGCAGCTGCCGCCGCGGGAGAAGAAGATCCTGCTGCTCCGGTTCTTCGGCAACATGACCCAGTCGCAGATCGCCGCCGAGCTGGGCATCTCGCAGATGCACGTGTCCCGGCTGCTGGCCCGGACGCTGGCCCAGCTCAGGGAGGGCCTGACCACGGAGGACTGAGCGCGCGGGCTGGCGTGGTGCGGCGGCGGCTCAGGGGCCGTGTGGCGAGGGCGGCTCGGAGGGCCAGTTATCGGCCGTGCTGGTTCTCCACGGGCGGGTCTTCTTCCGGCGGGCGGTTGAGCGCGCGCAGGCTGGCCGGGGTCAGCAGGCCGGCCAGGCAGACGCCCGCCAGCAGCAGGGCGGGCACGCCCCATTCGGGCCGGTTCCCGTCGAGCAGGGTGACGCCCCCGATGATCACGAACAGCTGCGTCATGGCGGCGGGGATGCGGCTCCACGGCCTGGCCCTGGCCAGGGCCACGGCGATGACCGCAAGGCCGGCGGCCGTGCCGAACGCGATCAGGGTGAGCGCGATCCCGCTGAGCAGCTGGTAGGACCGCCCGTCCACGGTCGAGGCGGCCCCGAACACGCCCGCCACGGCCAGGCCGAGCGCCTCGATCAGCTGCGCCGCCGCGGCCAGGCGCAGCGCTATCGGGCGCCGGCCCGCGGGCTCCGGGGAGCTCGCCGGCGGCGCAGGCGGGCTCGGCCTAGTCGGTCGCGTCGCCATGTCGCATATACCCATCCCTCGACGATCCAGGGGGCCGTACAGGCTCCCAGCTTAGGCGGCGGCTAGCCTGGGCGGGTGCGCGGCATCCTGATCGTCAACCCGCATGCCACGACCGCCAAGGACCACGCTCCGGACCAGGTGACCCGCTCGCTGGCCGGCCTGGTCGACCTCGATGTCGAACACACGCGGCACCGCGGCCACGCGCACGAGCTGGCGGCGGCGGCGGACGGCGACCTCGTGCTCGTGCTCGGCGGCGACGGCGCGGTCAACGAGGCGGTCAACGGGGTCATGGCCCGAGTCGGGCCGGACGGCTCACGGCCGCCGCTGATCGGGGTCATACCCGGCGGGGGCGGGAACGTCCTGGCGCAGGCGCTCGGCCTGCCGGTCGATACCGAGGCGGCGATCGCCAGGGTCAAGGAGGCGCTCGCGGCGGGGAGGTACCGGACCATAGGGCTCGGGCTGGCCGGAGACCGGTACTTCACGTTCAGCGCGGGCCTCGGCCTGGACGCCGAGGTGGTGCACGAGGTAGATCAATTGCGCGAGGCTGGCCGGCGCGAGAGCGCGTCGTTGTACTTGCGGGCCATGGTGCGCCGGTACTACCGCGGCACCGACCGGCGGGCGCCGGCGCTGACGCTGGAGCGCGGCGGGCAGCCGCTGGCCGCTGACCTGTTCATGGCGATGGTGACCAACAGATCGCCGTGGACGTACTTTCGCGGCCGGGCGCTGCTGCCCGTCCCGGACCCGGATTTCACCTCCGGGCTCGATCTGCTCGGCCTGCGGCGGCTGGGGCTCATCACCATCGGCAGCCTGCTGGGCCAGATGCTGTTGGTCCGCAGCCGCCCACCCCGGGGACGGCACCTGCTGTCCCTGCGGGGCGCGGACGCGTTCACCCTCCGCGCCCTGCGGCCCATCGCCTTCCAGGTCGATGGGGAGTATCTCGGCGAGACCAAGGCCGTCGAATTCCGGTTTGTCGCGCAAGCGATGCGCGTGCTGGTGTGAGGCGCCGGACCAGCTCTGGTGGCGCGGCGGCGGCTTTGCGGCGGCTTTGCGGTGACTTTGCGACGACGCGAGCAAAATGTGATCGATCTGACATTAAATTGAGCCCGACGTTGGCCGTGGGCTCTTGCGCATGTCAACCGACGTTGAGAGGCTTGTCGTGATGTCTGGCGCGGGGGCGCCTCGCACGTGTCATCAGCTGAGATGGCAAGTACGTCGCCTTCTGGGGCACGTTCGGGTCGGCTTGCGGCCCGTCCGGGTTCTGCTCGGCATCGCAACGGTTCCGGGAACGTGGACCGCGCTGTTTGTACGGTAAAGCTCGTGAATTACTTCACAAGCTAGCTATATAGAAGACGCGCACGCCGGGCGCTTCCGCGGGCGGCCGGCC
>JASIGD010000332.1 GCA_030045295.1 Streptosporangiaceae bacterium | reverse complement strand
GGCGCGCAGAACCACGTCGTTCTACCCGGAGGTCACCGTGACCTTCGAGATGACCGGCGGCGGGCACTACCACGTGCCGCTGCTGCTCAGCCCGTTCGCCTATTCCACCTACCGGGGGAGCTGAGCCATGGCCATCGTGCTGGGCGCCAACCAGTACGGGAAGGCGGAAATACGCCTGCTGCACGTCAGCCGTCACGGCGGCACGCACGTGATCAGCGACCTGAACGTCAGCGTCGCGCTGGCCGGCGAGCTGACCGCGACCCACCTGTCCGGGGACAACTCGTCGGTGCTGACCACGGACGCGCAGAAGAACACCGTGTTCGCCTTCGCCAAGGAACACGGGGTGGACCAGATCGAGGACTTCGCGCTGCTGTTGGCCAGGCATTTCGTCGCGTCACAGGCGGCGATCTGCTTCGCCCGGGTGACCGTTGAGCGCTATCCGTGGGAGCGGCTGGGAGCGCACTCGTTCTGTCGTTCGGGCCGGGAGATACGGACCGCCACGGTCAGCCACGACGGCCGGGACTCGTGGGCGGTCTCCGGGCTGCGCGACCTGACCGTGCTGAACTCGGCCGGGTCCGAGTTCTGGGGTTTTGCCCGGGATCGCTACACCACGCTGGCCGAGACCACGGACCGCATCCTGGCCACCGCGGTGAGCGCGAGGTGGCGGCATGCCAGCCTGGACACTGGGGCGGCCGGCGGGTCCGGACCCGGCTGGGCGGCTTCCTACGCCGCGGTCCGGGATCTGCTGCTCGAGGCGTTCGCGGAGACGTACAGCTACTCGCTGCAGCAGACGCTCTTCGCCATGGGCAAGCGCGTGCTCGACGGCCGGCCCGAGATCGCCGAGATCCGGCTGTCACTGCCGAACAAGCACCACTTCGAAGTCGACATGTCGCCGTTCGGGCTGGAGAACGCCGGCGAGGTGTTCTACGCCGCCGACCGCCCTTACGGACTCATCGAGGGCACGGTTACCCGGGATGAAGCGCCGCCGCCGGGGAAGGCCTGGTAACCGAGCATGGAATTCCTGCAACCCAGGTCGCTCGCTGACGCGATCGCGGCCAAGGCCGAATTTCCCGCCGCGGTGCCGATCGCGGGCGGGACCGACGTCATGGTGGAGATCAATTTCGACGTCCGCCGGCCGGAGGCGCTGCTCGACCTGAACCGGGTCGCCGAGCTGACCTCGTGGCAGCGCAGAAACGGGATGGTCCGCCTGGGAGCCGGGGTTACCTACGCCCGGCTCATCGCCGAGCTCGGCGGCCTGCTGCCCGGCCTGGCGATGGCCGCGCGGACCGTCGGGTCACCACAGATCCGCAACCGCGGCACGGTCGGCGGCAACCTCGGCGCGGCCTCGCCGGCCGGGGACTGCCACCCGGTGCTGCTGGCCAGCGGCGCGACGGTGGAGGCCATGTCGGTCCGGGGCCGGCGGCTGGTCCCGGCCGCCGAGTTCTTCACCGGCCCCAAACGCAACGCCCTGGCCGACGACGAGCTGATCACCGCGGTACTCATCCCCGCCGCGCCGGGGCCGCAGCAGTTCGCCAAGGTCGGTACCAGGAACGCCATGGTGATCGCGGTCTGCGCGTTCGCCCTGGAACTGCGCCGGGGGGGTACGCGGGAGCGGCGAACTCCCCCGTACGCGGGGAGTGCAGAGGGGCCGCCCCCCCAGACGGATACCGTCGGCACCGGCATCGGGTCGGCCGGCCCGGTACCCCTGCGCGCCCCGGCCGCGGAGGATTTCCTGGCCGATGCCCTGGCCGAGTCGGGACTTTGGGAGTCGGCGGCCGACCTCCCGGACCAGCTCGTCCGGCGGTTCGGCGAGCTGGTGGCCGCGGCGGCGCGGCCCATCGACGACGTGCGCGGCACCGCGGCTTATCGCCGGCACGCCCT
This sequence comes from Streptosporangiaceae bacterium, assembly GCA_030045295.1. Next base: position 826 of record JASIGD010000332.1, on the reverse strand, counting down.
GAGCGTGCTGGCCCAGCGCACCCTAGCCTGGGCCTGGGACTCCTACCGGCAAGATCGGCGACGATGCGCGTGACCGATGAGCGAGCGGGAGGTGGAGCGGGACCATGCGAGTGACGATGACGGTCAACGGCGAGCCAGCGACCGCCGACAACGTATGGGAGGGCGAGAGCCTGCCGTTCGTGCTCCGCGAGCGGCTGGCCCTGCCCGGCTCGAAGAACGCCTGCGAGCAGGGTGAATGCGGGTCATGCACGGTCCTTTTGGACGACGTGCCGGTGTGCGCGTGCCTGGTCGCCGCCGGCCAGGCGGCGGACCGCGACGTGATCACGGTCGAGGGGCTGGCCGGGCAGCAGGCGGCAACCGGGCCGGGCGACCGCGACCAGCTGCATCCGGTCCAGCAGGCCTTCATCGACACGGGCGCGGTGCAATGCGGCTTCTGCACCCCGGGACTGATCGTGCAGACCCACGATCTGCTGCGGCGGACCCGCGGGGTACCCGCCGACCCAGACATCCGCGAGGCGTTGGCCGGCAACCTGTGCCGGTGCACGGGGTACGAGAAGATCCTGGACGCCGTGCGGCTGGCGGCGATCCGCACGGCGGGGGACGCCGCGTGAGGACCCCGGTCACGACGGGGCGCGACGGGCCGGGCCCGGTGGTCATCGAGAACTGCGCCATCGCGACGATGGACGGCCAGCGGCACGATAACGCGGGCGCCGAGTACCGCGCGGGCCACATCGTGGTGACGGGCGGGCGGATCACCGCGGTCGGCGAGGGCCAGGCCCCCGGGCAGGCCAAGGCCGGGGCACGACGGGTCGACGGCACCGGATGC
>JASIGD010000331.1 GCA_030045295.1 Streptosporangiaceae bacterium | reverse complement strand
CCTGCGCTTTTCCGAGCGGGAAACCCGCGAGCTGCTCGATGCCTCGGGCATCGCACTGTCCGGGGCCGGGGCCGCGCTGCTGTACCAGCGGACCGAGGGGTGGGCCGCGGGCCTGCGGCTCGCGGCGCTGTCCCTGGCCGGGCACCCCGACCCGGAGCGGTTCGTCACCGAGTTCTCCGGCAGCGACCGCACGGTCGCGGAGTACCTGCTCGCCGAGATGCTGGACCGCCAGCCGCCCGGCGTGCAGGATCTGCTGCTGCGCACCTGCCTGCTGGACCGGGTCAACGGCGAGCTGGCCGACCTGCTGACCGGCCGACCCGGCTCGGAACAGATCCTGCTGGAGCTCGCAGACGCGGACGCGTTCGTCGAATCGCTGGACCCCGGGCGGACCTGGTTCCGCTACCATCACCTGTTCGCGGATTTCCTGCGCCTGGAGTTGCGCCGGAGGCTGCCAGAGGACGTGCCGGCGCTGCACCGGCGCGCGGCGGAATGGTTCACCGTGCACGGCCAGGTGGCCGACGCGGTCCGGCACACGCAGGCGGCGGGCGACTGGGCCGACGCGGCCCGGCTGCTCGCCGACTACTCCTTCAGCCTGATGCTCGACGGGCAGACCCAAACTATGCAGGCGCTGGTGCGGGCGTTCCCGCCGGGCGAGGACCATCCCGAGCTGGCCCTGGTACGCGCCACCGGCGACCTGGCCCAGGGACGCCTGGACGAGACGGCCGCGCACCTGGCGGTCGCCGAGGCGTACGCCGGGACGGCACCGCCGAGTCGCCGGCGCCGCCTGCGGGTGGCGGTCGCGTCGCTGCAGCTGTCGCTGGCCCGGCGGCGCGGTGACCTGGCCGGCGTGATCGAGCAGGTCAGGTTCCTGGCCTCGCCACTAACCGGGCCGTCCGACGAGGACATCGCGCTGGGCAGTGACCTGCGCGCGGTGGCGCTGATGAACCTGGGGACCGCCGAGGCCTGGTCCCTAGGGCTCGAAGACGCCCGACTCCACCTCCGGGAGGGCGCCATCCTGGCCCGGGAAATCGGCCGGCCCTACCTGGAAGTCGGCTGCCTGGCCCAGCTCGGGTTCGCGTCGAAGATCGATCCGTTCGCCGTGACCCAGCGGCGCTGCCGCGAGGCGATCGCGCTGGCCGACCGGTACGGCTGGGGCACCGAACCGGTGATCGCGCCCGCGCTGATCACGCTGGCCGGCACGATGGCGTGGCTGGGCGACTTCGATGAGAGCGAGCGGTGGCTGCGGCGCGGCGCGCGGGCGCTGCAGACAGATACCGGACCGGACATCAGGCTGCTGCTGCACCAGACAGCCGGGGTACTGCACGCCGGCCGCCGCCGGCACCGCGAGGCGTTCGAGGAGTTCAGCGCGGCCGAACAGCTGCGATCGCAGCTGGAGGGATCGCACGCGCTAGCCAGCCAGGTGACCGGCTTCGTGCTGGCTGCGCAGGCCCGCGCCGGGATGACCGGCGAAGCCCGCGCAGCGCTGGCGGCGGTCGATGACGAGCGGGCCGGTTCCGGTGAGATCCGTGATGCCTGCGCGGTGATCTGCCTCGCCGAAGGCGATCCGGCCGGAGCCCTGCACGCGGTGCGGGACGTTCTCGACGGCTCGGCCCCGGTCGTCGGCTACGTCACGCTCGTGGAGGCGCAGCTGCTGGCCGGGCTCGCCCACCGTGAGCTCGGCGACCAGCGCGCGGCGAACCAGGCGGCGGAGCGTGCACTGGCCCTGGCGGAGGCCGACCGCCTGGTCCTGCCGTTCGCGATGACGGGGTCCCGGGAGCTGCTCGAGGCCCTGCCGCGGCATGAGACAGCGCACGCGGCGCTGCTCGCCGACATCCTCGACGTCCTGCGAGGCTCATCTCCGGCGACCGGGAGGCAGCCGCCGCCGGAGGTCGAGGAGCTCAGCCCGGGCGAGCTCAGGGTGCTGCGATATCTCCCGACGAACTTGTCCCGGCCTGAGATCGCCGACCAGCTGTCCGTCTCGGTGAATACGGTCAGCACCCACGTCCGCAGCATCTATGCCAAGCTCCAGGTCGGCGACCGCTCCTCGGCCGTGCGGCGCGCCCGCGAGCTGCGGCTGCTGGCGGCTGGCCGCGCGCTAGCCCGGCGGTCACCGGATCCCGGTGATGCGGCCTCACCTGCCGGCCCGTGACCATGGCGGCATGGACCCGGCACCCGCCCTGTACATGATCCGGATCAACGGGCACCTCGGCGCCACGGTACTGTCTGCGTTCCCGGCCCTGGCCCCGCAGCAGCACGGCGCGCACACCGTGCTCACCGGCCTGCTGGACCGGTCGGCGCTGTACGGCGTGCTGGCCGAGATCGACGCGCTCGGCCTGGACCTGCTCGAGGTCCGCCAGCTCACCCCGGACGGCGAATCACCGGGATCAGGTGAGAGCCGCTCACCGTGACGGCCGCTAGCGTCCGGCGCGTCCGTATCGCGGCCGATACCACTAAAGGCAGCCTCGCCTTTACCGCAGCCGGATTATCCGCTGATCATTGACCCGAGCGGCCAGTATCGCCGCCAATTCATCCAGAACCAGACGGAAGCCAGCGGTGCGCGGGCAGTCACATGAGGGCTGCCGCGGAACTCAGGTCACCTGTACCGCGTCATCGTCCGAGGGTTGGTCTTGAACTCCCAGCCAGGCACGATAGCCGCGGCCAATATCGCGAGTGGCGCTATCGCCTTTACCGTCGCGGGATTGCGAGGTCGACTCATGATGAGCGGCACATACGCCGCCTTATCTGCTCAAGAAAGGCATATAGGAGATGAGCACGACCAAAGACATCCGCGGGGCAGTCAAGGCAGAGCTCGCGTTCGACCCGCTCGTAGACGACGCGGACATTCACGTCACGAACGTGAACGGGGATGTGGCCCTCAACGGCACCGTCCCGAGCTACCCGCAATACCTGGAGGCCGCCGCCGCCACGCAGCGCGTCACCGGGGTGGGGAACGTATTCAACCATCTCGAAGTGGCGCTGCCGGGGGCCGACTTCCGCGGCGACGCGATGCTGACCACCGCGGCCAACAACGCGCTGGCCTCGAACGTCACCGTGCCGGACGGGGTGGAGGCGACGGCACTGGACGGCAACGTGACGCTGACCGGCACCGTGAGCTTCGGCTCCGAGCGCGCCGCCGCCGAGCGGGCGGTCGCCGGGCTGACCGGGGTCCGCAACGTCAGGGACGACATCGACATCAGCTACGACGCCGACCCGGTCGACATCGACCTGCACGTCCAGGAAGCGCTGCGCCGCTCCGCGCTGGTCCCTGACGACAGCGACGTGGATGTGGCCACCAAGGGCAGCACCATCACGCTGACCGGCCACGTCCGGACCTGGGCCGAGCACGACGCGGTGGTCGACGCCGCCTGGATGGCCCGCGGTGTCCTCGACGTCCGCGACGACCTGGCCATCACCGGCTGACCGCCGAATCGCAGGACCACAGGGCCGGCGGCGGACCCGTAACGGACTTGTGGCACCTTGGCTCCGGTAGATAGGGCCATGGGCACACGCGCCCCGGGCAAGGTATCGCGAGATGAGCGGGTCCTCGCCCGGGACGCGTTCCGGTGCAGACGTCGGTGCGACGTCAGGCCGCAGCGAGGATGACCTCCCCCGCGGCGGCGCTGACCAAGCCCGGCGGGCATCACGGACGCTTCAGGAACCTTAGATAGAACGCGACGAATACCGCGACAATCGCGACGTTTGCGATCAGCCGCTCCCAGAAGTGGTGCCTGAAGAACAGGACGTCCGCGCCGACCACGATGCCTACCATCGCGAGCAGGTAGAGCACGGCGACTACCCATCGTCCCACCGTTTCGTTCTACTATGCGCCGCGCAGTGGAGCAAGAGCGGCTCAGCAGAACTACCTGACAGCGCGAACTGGCCACGGCGCTAGTCGGCGGCTATGCCTCCATAGGCAGCAGATGTTGGCCGGAACCGGCGGCCATCGGGTCTGCTGGGTGCTACGCGCGCCGCGCGCTTACCCGATGAGGCGGTGCCGCCGAGGCAAGCGAAAGGAATGCCCGCCATGTTCAAGTCGACGTCCACCTCGTTGATTCTGCTCGGCATCTTGGCCGTCATCGTCGGGATCCTGGCCATCGCCTGGCCCGGCGTCACGATTCTCGCGCTGGTCATCTTGTTCGCGATCTACGCGTTCGCAGACGCGGGGCTGCAGGCCGCGAGGGCCTTCAGCCGCCGGACCGCCGGACCGGTCTTCGGTCACCTGCTGCTCGCGCTTATCTCGCTGGCGGCCGGCGTGGTCGCCCTGGTCTGGCCCGGACCCACCGCGTTCGTGCTGGTCATCGTCGTGGCGGCCTGGGCTCTGGTCGGCGGCGTGGTCGAGGTCGTCGCCGGGTTCGGCGGCGGGGAGACCGCGGGGACGCGCGCGCTGTTCATCATCTCCGGTCTGGTGTCCGTCGCCTTCGGCATCCTGCTGTTCGCCCGGCCCGGCGTCGGCGCGGTCACCCTCGCGCTGCTGTTCGGCCTGTACAGCATGATCTACGGGTTCTCGCAGGTCACCGCCGGCGTCGAGATGCGCCGTGTCGGTGGTGACGTGAGGTCGCTGTCGGAACTGCGCAACGCAGCCTGAGCCCCCGGGTTAAGGGCGGCGCGGCATAGCCTGACCGGTTCCGGTCAGCGGGCACGCTCGTGGTTATGGCCCGCGCCGGCCGGCGCGGCAGCGGGCCGCAGCACCGCGGGGCCGAGCCAGTGGCTCGCTCGCAGCGCGAGTTCTATGTCGTGGCGGTTCTGGCCGACGGGCCGGCCGAGGCTCTCCTCGGCCTTGCGGATCCGGTACTGGACCGTGTTCTTGTGCAGCACCAGCCGTTCGGCGGTCATCTTGTAGCTGCCCCCGCCCTCCAGAAATACGAGCAGGGTGTCACGCAGCCGGGCGTGGTGCTCGTCGTCGGTGGCCAGGCCCGCCAGCGTGCTGAGCACCCAGGCCCGTAGCAGGTCGGCGGAGCCGAGCATCATCGCGACGGGCGCCACCTCGCTGAACGTCACCACCCGCGGCGCGGGAGATCCGGCCGCAAGCGCTACCCCCTGGGCGGCGACCGCTTGCTGGTGGGTGATGCGGAAACCAGCCGTCCCGCGAGCCGCGTCGCCGAAGGCGAAATGGATGTCGGGGTCCGTCTCGGCCGTGCTGGCCGCGGCGTCCTCGAACTTGTCCTGGATCCCCAGCGGTAGCCAGGCCCACGCGGCCGACTCGTCCCGCGGCAGGAAGACAGGCTCGCCGGAAGAAGCCGCCTGCGCGGCCACGTGGCTGACCGCTCGCTCCAGCCGGGTGATCTCGTCGACGGGCCTCGCCGCGTCGCCCGCCCAGCACACCACGCCCACGTGGTACTGGCGTAGCCGGTAGCCCAAGGTGGCCTCCGCGGCACCGACGTCGATCCGCTCGCCCGACAGCAGGTCCCGGATCCGGGCGCCCCGCGCGGCGCTCCGGTTCCGCAGCCACCTTTCTCTTTCCTGGGTATAGGCCGTGACCATCTCTTCGGACGTCTGGTCGATGTAACCAGCCACGATCTTGGACATGCCCAGCGTGGTGGCGCTTATCATCTCCGCGTCGTCCGCACGCTGGGCCAGCTCGGTGAGCACCCAGTCCGAGAAGCACGTGTGCCCCACCCGGTAAGCGCGCAGCAGCGCGGTCAGCGGCGTGCCGCGCTGCGCCAGCCGGCGCGCATACTCCACGGCCGCGGCCGGAGCCTGCACGGCGGTCAGGTCGATCCGGTGCTGCATGATCTGCAGGCAAGTGTCGACGTTGCTATCGACGCTGGAAGCGAGCAGGGCTAGCACCGGCTTGTCGTCGCGTAGCTGCGGGATCTCCCGCAGGATCACCTCGTAGACATCCGCGGATACCGCCGGCGCGCGCCGGGCCACCGCGGCCGCGACCTCCGACATCAGCTCGGCAACCACGGGACGATCCAAGTCCACCACCGGATTCTTTCATATTCTCGCAAGCTGGCGCAGCGGCGGCGAGGTCGGTGTTCGCGGCCCGCAATGGCTCCCGCTAGCGGCCTTTCGAGCCCTTTTCTTTATCAGAACGGACGGTGGAGCTTGCCTTGATTACGTGGATCCGTGCATGCCCCTTGCGGATAGCGCGTGCCCATGGCGCGACAGCAGTACCGCTTTTTCGATTCCCAGCCGGCCGGGTGGACTGGCCATGAGAAATGTAAAACTCGTCAAGGGCCGAGGTTTCATCTGAACTACGTTTGGCGCCTCGGCCGGGATCGCGGGTCCTCGCCGGTTGTGCGCGGGGCACGACGGCCATCTGCAACGTCGTCCCGCTCGCCCGATGCCTAGCGCCGGGCGCGAGGGTAGCCTCAGGTGCCTGATCAAGGAGAAAGAATGAAGGCAGCCCACTCGGACCGCCAGCCGGAGCCGGTGGAGCTGCCCAAGTCGGCCGACCCGCCGCTCGCCATCGAGCTGCGGCATCTTCGTTACTTTGTGGCGCTCGCCGACGCGGGGAGCTTCACCCGGGCCGCGGAGCGGATGTTTATCGCCCAGCCGACCCTGAGCCAGCAGATCCGGCGGCTCGAAGAGATCATCGGCACGCCGCTGCTGCAGCGCCGCCGTGACGGCCTGCGGCTCACCGAGGCCGGCGCCGTATTGCTGGACGCATCGCGCGCCGTGCTGTCACTCCTGGACCGGGAGGTGAGCCGGACCCGGCAAGCGGCAGGCCTGGGGCGCCAGCACCTGCGCATGGTCGTGCCGCCCGGACTGCCTGATGCCCTCGCGGTCGAGGCTGCTTCGGCGCTGAAATCGGCGGCCGCCGCGGCGGACGTGGAGATCGTCTGGATCGAAACGCCGCTAGACGCCGAGTTTTCACTGATTCGGCAGCACCGGGCCGACGCCGGCCTGGGCTGGCTGACGGTTGGCGCCGACGCATTGGCCGCCCCGCTCGACGTGATGCGTCTCTCGGAATTCGAACCCGACGTGTGGATCCCGTCGGCACACGCTGCGGCCCGCCTCGGGACAATCAGCCTGGCCGAACTGGCCCGCATGGACGTCATCCACGGGCCGCGCCGCGTGCAGCCGGGGACGTACGACGCCTGGACGCGGGTCATGCGGACCACGGACCCGCGCTTCGAATTCAGCGATCCGCCCCTCCGGCACTCGCTGCAGATGGACCTCGCCTTCGCCGCGACCGCGGACCGGCCTACCGCGATGCTGACCGGCCCCAGCGTCGTCGCCGGAAGCCGGCCCGAGCCGATCCCGCTATCCCGGTCGGCGGTCGGCCGCGAGATGGTCCGCGTGGGTCTTGCGCACCATCCGCTGAAGGCGACGGCGGCCGTGGTCTGGAGTGGTGACCTGCCCCGACCACTCCAGCAGATCCTGTTCGATACCGCGGAGAGCATCGCCGCGCCCGGCTCAGCCCGGCGGGCCGAGCCGGAGCTCGAGGCTATGTGCTGACCGGCTAACTCCCGCACGTCGAGCAGTGTGTCTGCGCCAGTGACTTCCAGCAGCCTGGCCACTATCGGCCGCGGGTGCGCGAGCACCAGCGTCCCGTGTCGCTCCCCCAGCGCCTTGGCCGCCAGGACCAGGACGCGCAAGGTGGCGGAGTCGAGGAACAACAACTCAGACGCGTCGACTGTCACCAGCCGCGCTCCGGTATCCAGCTGCGCCGCCAGCACCTCGCGCAGCGACTCGGCCGTCGTCGTGTCGGCCTCGCCGGACATCACCACTACGGGCCCGTCCGGCCCGGCGGACACCGAAGTCATGAGCGCCGCCACAGGAATCACCTCGATTCCTCCCGCCCGCGGGCCGTCTTACCCTGCGGTTAGCGATGTACAGCGCCGGCCGGGTACGCCAATCCACCGGCTGTTCCGTCAACCTTGAGTCAAAGGATACGGATTCGCGGCAATAATCCCGGGCACCGGGTGGCCGAACCAGCTTGCCGCGCCCCAGCTCACCGCCCGCTGACCGGCATCCCAGGGTCCCCGAGCAGGGGTGTGGCCCCCCGCCTTTCGGGCCTGTGCCACCAGCCCAAGCGCGTGGACGCATCGCGGCGCTGCAACGGGCTTTCGCCCCTTTCGCCGACTCCTCATTGCGCTCTTTCGCGATGTCAGAAGCGCGCCGCGCACGGGCAATAGGCGTTCGTCGTTCCGTGGCGCGCTTCCCGGTCAGCCTTCGATAGGCACGCGGCCCGTGCATGATAACGATGAGGAGGCAGAAGGACGGCATCAAACCCCTATGTCACTGACAAGGTGTTTCCGGCACATTGCGCACGGGTATCCCGCGGGTTAGAGACGCTCTATCAGCTCGGCACGATCATTCGATCAGGACAGCCGGGATGCGCCTCGCATGTGGAGGTCATGTCCGTGAGCACATTCCCGCCCATTGGCGACTACGCTTTCCTGTCCAACTGCGAGCAGAACTGCCTTGTCGCGCCCGACGGCGCGATCGAGTGGATGTGCCTGCCGCGTCCCGACTCTCCGAGTGTTTTCGGCGCGCTGCTCGATCGCACCGCTGGCACCTTCCGGTTCGGCCCGGCCAATGCCCAGGTGCCGCAGAACCGCAGGTATGTGCCAGGGACGATGGTGCTCGAGACGACTTGGCAGACCCCGACGGGATGGCTGACCGTCTACGACCTCCTGGTCATGGGCCCGACCTCCCGCCAACAGCGGCGGACTGATTATCATCGCGCACCTACCGATTCCGGGGCCACCGGAGTCCTGCTTCGGCTGGCGACTTGTACCAGCGGCCGGGTCGAGGTGCTCGTGAATTGCGCCCCGTTCTTCGATTACGGCACGACCGGCGGTACGTGGACCTACAGCGGCGACGGGTACGACTCCATGCGTGTCGCCGCGCCAAAGGGGAGCTTGGAGCTCAGTATTACCGGCACCATGCCGCTCGGCGTGCTGCACGCTCGCTGTTACGGCCGCACCACGATGGCTGCCGGAGAATCGGCCTTTATCGCCCTCTCCTGGGGAGAAAACACCATTCCGGCGACCCTGGACGAGGCATCCAGCGCCCTGAACCATACCATCGACTTCTGGCGCGACTGGCTGAGCACGGCTAAGGTCCCCGACCATCCGTGGAGAATCTACCTCGACCGCAGCGCCCTTACCCTGAAAGGGCTCAGCTACTGTCCCACCGGTGCCATCATGGCAGCCGCGACAACCTCTTTGCCGGAGACGCCCGGCGGCGCGCGCAATTGGGACTACCGGTATACCTGGGTCAGGGACTCGGCGTTCATGCTCCGCGCGCTGTACCGCCTTGGCTTTGACTGGGAAGCGGTTGAGTATTTCGCCTTCCTCCTCGACGCGATCAGCGGCGGTGACCTCAACCGGCCGATTGAGCTCCAGATCATGTACGGCATCGGCGGGGAACGAGATCTGACCGAACGGACCCTTGACCACATGTCCGGTTACCGCGGAGCGGTTCCGGTCCGGGTCGGCAACGGGGCCTGGAATCAGCACCAGCATGACGTGTGGGGGATGATCCTGGATGCTTTGGACTACCAGTTCCGCCGCGCGGCCGATCAGATCGCAATGCCTGTATGGGAGGGCCTGGCAGGGTTCGTCGACGCCGCCCTGGGCTGCTGGCGTGATCCTGACCAGGGTATATGGGAAGTCCGCGGTGACCCGAAACACTTCACCGCGTCCAAGGTGATGTGCTGGGTGGCGGCGACACGAGGGGCAGATCTCGCCCGTCAACGCGGGGACGAGATGCGATCCCAGCGGTGGCAGGCCGGCGCGGATGAGATCAAGGCCGAGGTGCTGGACAAGGGCGTTTCCAGCCGCGGCGTCTTCCGGCAGCACTACGAGACCGATGAACTCGACGCGTCGCTCCTGCTCATACCCATCATGGGTTTTCTCCCCCCTGAGGATGAGCGGGTCAAGGCGACAGTCCTGGCCATCGCCGACGAGCTGACCAAAGACGAACTGGTGCTCCGCTACCGGGTCGAGGAAACCGACACCGGGTTCGAAGGCGAAGAGGGCACGTTCACGATCTGTTCTTTCTGGCTGGTGACAGCCCTGGCCATGATCGGCGAAACCAAACGCGCGTACACCTTGTGCCAGAAGCTTCTGTCGTTCGCTGGCCCCCTGCTGCTTTATGCCGAAGAGATCGATACCAAAACGGGCCAGCACCTCGGCAACTTCCCTCAGGCATTTACTCATCTGGCCCTGATCGAGGCCGTGTCGCTGCTCATCGCGATGGAGCCAGAAGGGCACAACTTTGCCTTCTCCTTCTGATCACCGGGCGAGCGCCGGTATGGCACGGCGGCAGGCCGAGAGTCACCTGGACTAAGACGATCGCGGGCTCATCGCCAGCCGAGCGCGGGCGCCACGTGGGTGAGGATGCTGTTGATGACGTGGGCGTTGTAGTCGACGCCGAGCTGATTGGGCACGGTGAGCAGCAGCGTGTCCGCGGCTGCGATCGCCTCGTCCTCCTTGAGCTGCTGGATCAGCACGTCCGGCTCGGCAGCGTACGCGCGCCCGAAGATCGCCTGGGTGTTCGCGTCGATAAACCCGACCTCGTCGCTGTCCTGGTTCCGGCGACCGAAGTACGCCCGGTCCCGGTCGTCGACGAGGGCGAAGATGCTCCGGCTAACCGACACCCGTGGCTCCCGCTCGTGGCCAGCCGTCTGCCATGCGTCACGGAAAGCCTGGATCTGCTCGGCCTGCTGCAGGTGGAAGGGTTTGTCGGACTCGTTGTTGATCAGCGTCGAACTCTGCAGATTCATGCCCAGCTCGGCTGCCCACGCGGCGGTCCGCTGCGACGCGGCGCCCCACCAGATGCGCTCCCGTAGCCCTTCCGAGTGCGGCTCAACGCGCAGCAGGCCGGGCGGGTTCGGAAACATCGGGCGGGGATTGGGCTGCGCGAAGCCCTCGCCGCGCAGCACCTCAAGCAGCACCCTGGCATGCTCGCGGGCCATGTCGGCGTCGGTCTGACCCTCTTGCGGCTGGTAGCCGAAGTACCGCCAGCCCTCGACCACCTGCTCCGGCGAGCCACGGCTGATCCCCAGCTGGAGACGGCCGCCGGAGATAAGGTCGGCCGCGCCGGCGTCCTCCGCCATGTAGAGCGGGTTCTCATAGCGCATGTCGATGACTGCCGTGCCGATTTCGATCCGGCTGGTGCGCGCGCCGACCGCCGCCAGCAGCGGGAAGGGAGATCCGAGCTGCCTCGCGAAGTGATGGACGCGGAAGTACGCGCCGTCGGCGCCCAGCTCCTCGGCGGCGACGGCCAGGTCGATCGACTGCAACAACGCGTCCGACGCCGACCGCGTACGCGAGCCGGGTGACGATGACCAGTGCCCGAACGACAAGAAGCCAATCTTCTTCACCAGCGCGTCAACACAAGCCACCCGGCCGGCATTCCTCGCCGGCCAAGCTCCAGCCACTGCGCCAGGCAACGTTCGCCCCGGATACTGTTCGTACCTGGACCGGTCAACCGTGCCAGGATTGGCCGCATGGCTCCTGACCTTGAGCACTCGTCTGAGCCTGCTGAGCAGGCCGTGGCCAACGACTACGACAGCTTCGCCGAGGCGTACGCGGCGGAGACTGAGTCCAACCTCCTCAACGGCTACTACGCGCGGCCGGCAATCCTTGACCTGGCCGGGGACGTGGCCGGGCGGCGGATCCTCGACGTCGGCTGCGGCGCCGGCCCCCTGCTCGCGGCGCTGCGCGACCGGGGAGCCATCGTGACCGGCGTCGACCCCAGCGCAAAGATGCTGGAGCTCGCCCGGCGGCGGCTCGGTGAGGGCGCGGCCCTGCATCAGGCCGGCCTGGGCGGTGGTCCTCTGCCGTTCTCTGACGCCGCGTTCGACGATGCCATCGCGTGCCTGGTCCTGCACTACCTGGAGGACTGGAAGGCACCGCTCACCGAACTGCGGCGCGTGCTGGCGCCCGGCGGCCGACTCATCGTGGCAGTCAACCACCCCTTCGGCTACAAGCTGCAGTATCCCGATGCTGACTACTTCACGCCCCGCGAGTACTCCGAGGAATACACCTTCAGCGGCCAGAACGCCGTGCTGACCTATTGGCACCGGCCGTTGCACGCGATGACGGCTGCCTTCACCGAGGCGGGCTTCCGGATAGCCGTCATCAGCGAACCGCCCACCGCACCAGGCGCCCGTGAGCGTTTCCCCGAGGTCTTTGCCGAGGTGTTCAGGGACCCTTCAGGCACGACCTTCCTGTGCTTCCTGTTCTTCGTCCTCGAGGCTGCCAAGTGCGACAGCGGGCAATGACCGGGCGAACACAGGCTTATACGGCACTAGGCACTGGCGGCCAGCACTCACTGGGCGGATTATGGCAATATGCTGCCAGATCCGGGCTGTTACCAGGAGCGCTACCGGTTGACCGGCAGTGCCGCCCTGGGCCCGGCCGCCAGCCTTCTCGCGATCGCCCTCGGCCTCCTATGGCACACGTCGGCGGGCGTAGTGATCGCCGTAGCCCTCGGGTTCCTGGCTGCCCTGGACCTGCAGGGCGGAGATGTGGTCCGGGTTGCGCGCCGGGTGATTGCCTTCCGCGCCGACTATGCAGGCATCACCTTGGGCGCCGTCCCAGGCAAGCTGACGCCTCGCGGCGGCTCGGCGGTGTTCGTGCCGTGGGCCGATGTGGAGCAGATCGTCCTGTACCCGGCCTACCCGCGCGGGCGGGGCGGCTATTCCCAGGCCCGGTGCATCGGCATCCGGCGCCGGGAGGGCGCGCCGGCTCTATCCCGGGGCAGCGAGCAGGCCCCTGGGTGTCCGGTGCCGGGCGTAGCGGCCGCTATGACTCGCAGGATCACCGGCTGGCGGCTGGACCGTGAGCGCCTGGCCGCCGTGACCGCGGCGGTGGCGCCGGGAATCCCCATCGTCGACGCCCGTCCCGGCCCCAGCCCAGGTATCGGGAGACCGGGCCAGGCAGCCAGCACCTCCGAGCTCAGACCCGCGGATTTAGAGACCGGCTCAGCCACGCTCGAAGCCGTCCTGGTTCGTTTGGTCCTTCGGCCTGACGTTCCCGGCAGCCGGCTGTGCGCCGGAGTTACCCGAGGTCGCGTGACGCGCTGGTCAGCAGCCGCCACACCCCCCTGTCGCCGAGGAACTTAAAGTGCCGCCGCATGTCCGCGGCTGCGGCGCCCGCGTCGGGGAAAGACGCGAGATAGCCCCGGATGCTGCCGTACTGGTCGAGGATGGCGAGGACTTCCCGCGCGTTCTCTACCGTCGCCCGGATCTTCGCCTTGTTGCGGATCACGCGGCTGTCGTTTTCCACTGCCGCGATCTCGGCGGGCGGCATCGCGGCGACCCGCGCCGGGTCGAAGCCGTGGAACGCCTCCCGGATGCCGTCCCACTTGGCCTCGACGACGCGCCAGCTGATCCCGGCCTCGAACACCGAGCGCGACAGGTGCTCGAGGAAGAACGCGGGATCATCCGGTGCGCGGTCGCGGAGCTTGGCAAACGGCGCGGCCAGCGAGCGGGCCCGCGTCCGCCGCGCCGCCTGATCGGCCGCGGCCGTGTCCCCGGACCTGACCCGCGCCACGAGCGCCGTCGCCTCGTCGCGGGTGAGGATGTTGAGCCACAGGGCGCTGCCGGGGTCCTGCAGCCGGCTGTCGTCGATGCCGCCCAGGTCGAACGGGTCGAATCCGGCGTCCCGGATCAGCTGGGCGACGGCCGGCTTGGCTTCCTCATCGCCGGACAAGAACATGACCCACGGCGGCGTGCGGTGGTCATCGTCAGCCATGATGTTCGCCGACAGCGAGTTGAAGGCGCGCGCCCAGCGGGCCCGCGGGAACCCGTCGGCCAGCGACCGCAGTGTCACCTGTTGCCGGCCGAACGAGTTGGCCGCGTCGATCATGACGCAGCCGTCGAGCGGGCCGGCTGCCCGCAGCACGTCGGTCACGGCAGGGCCCGGGACGGCCACCAGCACCACGCCGGCGCCCGCCACGGCGTCGGCGACCGAGGCCGCGT
>JASIGD010000037.1 GCA_030045295.1 Streptosporangiaceae bacterium | reverse complement strand
GTGCGCTCCGCCGGGCTGGCCGTCACACACCCCACGGCCGGCTGGGCAGACACCGACCTGCGCGTCGACTGGCACGACGACCCGATCGGGGAACTGGGCCGGCTCTGGGCGCTATGGCAGCCGCTGCGCCAGGACTACATCACCCGCGGCCTGCGCCCGGACAGCGCGCCGGCCTACGGCGTGCCGGGTGACCAGTGACCGCCAAAGACCAGGCCCGATCCAGGATCTCCGCCGCCGCCGACCAGCTGCTCGAGCTCAGCCGCCGCATCCACGCCCACCCCGAGACCGCCTGGCAGGAACGCCGGGCCGCCGGCTGGCTCACCGACGCGCTGGACCGGCTCGGCTACGCGGTCACCCGCGGCGCCTGCCGGCTGCCCAGCGCGTTCACCGCCCGAATCGGCACCGGCGACCTGCACATCGGGATCTGCGCCGAATACGACGCGCTGCCCGGGCTCGGCCACGCCTGCGGCCACAACATCATCGCTGCGGCCGCCGTCGGCGCCGCCACCGGCCTGGCCGGCGTCGCCGACCAGCTCGGGCTCACCGTCACCGTGCTCGGCACCCCCGCCGAGGAAGGCGGCGGCGGGAAGATCCTCATGCTTGACCGCGGCGCCTTCGACGGGCTGCACGCCGCGATGATGATCCACCCCGGCCCCGCCGATGAAGCCCGGGCCGAGCCCTTCGCCGTCGACCACCAGCGCATCAGCTACCGCGGCACGACCGCGCACGCGGCCGCCTACCCCGAACTGGGCGTCAACGCCGCCGACGCGTTCACCATCGCCCAAGTCGCGATCGGACTGCTCCGCCAGCAGCTGCCCGCATCGGCGCGGGTGCACGGCATCGTCACCCACGCCGGGCTCGCACCCAACGCCGTCCCCGAGCGTGCTGAGGGCCGCTGGTACGTCCGCGCCGCCTCACTGGCCGAACTCGACGAGATCGAACCGCGCGTCCGCGCCTGCTTCCAAGCCGGCGCGCTGGCCACCGGCTGCGAGCTGACGATCAAGCAGGAAAGCCCGCGTTACGCGGAGTTCCGCAACGACGAACAGCTGCTTGACCTGTTCCTGGCCAACGCTCGCGATCTCGGCCGCCCGTTCACCGACCCCGGCGCCGGCGCGCGGATGAACCGCGCCTCCACCGACATGGGCAATATCTCCCTGCGGCTACCCGCGATCCACCCCTACCTCGGCATCGACTCGCTTCCCGCCGTCAACCACCAGCCCGAGTTCGCCGCGCATTGCGCCGGACCGGCCGCCGATCGGGCCGTCCTCGACGGCGCCATCGCCCTGGCGGCCACGGTCATCGACGCCGCGACCCGCGGCAACGTCCGCGACCGCCTTCTACACCCGCCCGGCCCCGGACGCCCATGACACCACCGGAGCATTCCCGGGGGGCACGGAACCGCCCGAGGGGTGACGGGAACCTGGTCGCGAACGGGCTCCTTACATCGGCAAATCAGAACTAGAAGCTCAGAAACATCTGTTAGACAGGGCTTTGCCGGCCGGGGAGGATAGACATACGCAGGCGTGCGCTCAAACAAACCAAGGCGCTTTGCCTTTAGGAGCGGAGGTCGGGATGTCAAGCCGAGAGGTTGAGGTCCTCGTCGTCGGCGCGGGCCAGGCCGGGCTGGCGGTGAGTGAGCATCTGAGCGACTGCGGCGTGCCGCACCTGGTCTTGGAGCGGCGCCGTATCGCCGAGCGATGGCGCTCAGAGCGGTGGGATTCCCTGGTCGCGAACGGGCCTGCTTGGCACGACCGCTTTCCCGGTCTGGAGTTCCCCGACCTCGATCCCGATGCCTTCGCTTCGAAGGAGCAGGTCGCGGATTACTTCGTCGCCTACGCGGAGAAGATCGCCGCGCCGATCCGGTGTGGCGTCGAGGTGACGTCCGTGCGAAGGAACGCGGACCAGGCCGGCTTCCGCGTGGAGACGTCGGACGGAACCATCGGCGCACGCTTCGTCGTCGCCGCGACCGGGCCGTTCCAGCGACCCGTCATCCCGCCGATCGTTCCCGACGGCGCGGCGGTGCTGCAGATCCACTCCAGCGCCTACCGCAATCCGGGGCAGATGCCCGACGGCAACGTCCTGGTGGTCGGGGCGGGATCGTCAGGAGTGCAGATCGCCGGCGAGCTCAGCCAGTCGGGGCGGCGCGTCTTCCTCTCCGTCGGCCCGCATGACCGGCCCCCGCGAAGGTACCGCGGGCGCGACTTCGTCTGGTGGCTGGGAGTCCTCGGCATGTGGAACGCTGAGACTCCTCCCCGAGGCGCGGAGCACGTCACCATCGCGGTTAGCGGCGCGCACGGCGGCGACACCATCGACTTCCGCGCCCTCGCCGCCCGCGGCATCACCCTGGTGGGCCGGACCGCTTCGTTCGACGACGGCACCCTGCGCTTCGCGCCGGACCTCGGCGACAACATCGCCGACGGCGACGCCAGCTACTTGGCGCTGCTCGACCAGGCCGACGCCTACATCGCGCGGAACGGCCTTGATCTCCCAGAAGAACCAGAGGCAAGGGTCCTGCGGCCGGACCCGGATTGCGTGACCGACCCCCTGCTCCAGCTCGACCTCGCGGCGGCCGGAGTCACCTCGATCATCTGGGCCACCGGCTTCACCCTCGACTACAGCTGGTTGCAGGTCAATGCGTTCGACGAGAACGGCAAACCGAAGCACCGGCGTGGCGTGTCGTCCGAGCCCGGCGTTTACTTCTTGGGCCTGCCCTGGCTGTCCTGCCGCGGATCGAGCTTCATCTGGGGGGTCTGGCACGACGCCAAGTACGTGGCCGACCACATCACGACCCAGCGCGGCTACCTCGCCTACGGGACGAGCCGCGGCCCTCTGTCGACGGCGGGGGCCGAAGAGGTTGACGGCGGCCGACTTTCGCGCCGAACGCGCGTCGGAGATCTCCCGGGACGGCGCTCGAGCTCGAGTTTCGATCTGGTCGAGCGCAATCTCGAATTCCCCGCGCTGGTGACAACAGGCGGCCAGGCCGGGCACGAGTAAGACCCGCCAGCCGGAGACGGTAATGATCATCGTATGGGGCCGGCTGTCGGTGTGATCGGTGATGCGACATTCCGCGAAGCTAGCCCGCAACCCCGCTGAGGCATCTGTGCAATTGATCTTTGCATAGATATAGTTCGGTATTACCTCTGCAATGGTCCTGCTGGGAGGCGGGGGTGGCCGAGTACACGCTGCGCCAGCTGGAGTATTTCGTCGCGGTCGCCGAGTCCGGCAGCATCACCGGCGCGGCGGACAGGGTGCACCTGTCCCAGTCGGCGATGTCGACCGCGCTCGCCGACCTGGAGCGTGCCCTGGACGTGCAGCTGCTGCTGCGCCATCACGCCCGCGGGATCACCCTCACCGCGGCTGGTGAGCAGCTGCTGATCGCCGGCCGGCGGCTGCTCGCCCAGGCCGGGGAGCTGAAAAGCGAGGCTCACGGGCTCGGCTACGGGCTGGCGGGGGCGCTGTCGATCGGCTGTTTCGAGGTGCTCGCCCCGTACGTGCTGCCCGATCTGATCGCCACCTGCGCCGAGCGCTACCCGCAGCTGCGACTGGACACCCATGAAGTCGACCTCGACGCGCTCGCCGAGGGGGTGCTCAGTGGCCGCTTCGAGCTCGGCCTAGGCTACGAGCTCGTCCCGGATCCGCGGCTGGTCGTGGACCGGGTGTTCAGCCTCCCGCCGTACGCGCTGCTCCCGGCCGGGCACCGGCTCGCCGGCCGCGCTGAGGTGCGGCTGACCCAGCTCGCCGACGAGCCGCTGGCGCTACTGGACCTGCCGCAAAGCCGCGACTACTTCCGCGGCATGTTCGCCGCGGCCGGGGTGGAGCCGAACATCCGCTACCGCAGCAGCAGCGTGGAGACCTTGCGGGCCCTGGTCGGCCGCGGACTGGCCTACACGCTGCTCAACCTGCAGTCGGCCGTGGCGACCTCCCTGGACGGCCACCCGGTCGTGTCTTTGGCCCTGGAAGGCGGCGCGCCGCTGGAAGTCGTGCTGGTCACCGCCGCCGGCGCCCGCCCCACCCGCCGCGCCGCCGCGGTCGCCGCCCTGAGCGCCGAGGTACTTCGCTCCCGCGGTGCCCGCACCGGCGCCGGCCCCAAATCGGCTTAGCCGATGGCTCACCTCGCCGCGGGAGCCAGGCTAGGCCACGCACCTGACCGGGCTCGGGGCAGCTGACAGGACGAGGCTGACTCTTCGCGGGGCGATGGGGTCCCGGCGCGGCCCGGATTTTGCCAGTTTTATACTTGCGCTGATGGCGTGCGCCGACATCGGTGAAGGAGCATCCGCGTCATGCTCGAAACCGATCCTCCCTTCCGGCGTGTCCGGGCTCGCGAGGGTTACCCGCCACTTGAGGATCTCGGGTTGATCGGAGACGGGGCTACTGCGGCCCTGGTCGGGCTGGATGGCACCATCTACTGGCTGTGCCTTCCCCGCTTCGACTCTGATCCGGTCTTCTGCTGTTTGCTGGATCGGGATCGCGGCGGTCATTTCACGATTACCCCGGACGAGCTGACGGAGGCCCGGCAGCGCTACGAGCCTGACACCGGCGTACTGGTCACCGAGCTGCGCAGCCCCACTGGCCTGGTCCGGCTCACCGATGCCCTGGCGCTGCGTTCCGGCGCTGACCTGACCGATGATGTTCCCGGGGGCCGGGGTGAGCTGGTCCGGTCGGCGGTGGTCCTGGACGGGAACGTGCGGCTCCGGGTGGAGCTGGAACCTCGCGGTGGTGCCCAGACGTGGCTGGCAGCCAGCGGCCTCAGGCTGAACCCGTCACGGCGGCCGGACCTCCGGCTCCACCTGCGGTCCAGCCGCCCGCTGAGCAGCCTGCACGGCACCTACGATCTGGAACAAGGCGATTCCCTGAACCTGGTGCTGTCCTGGGGCCGTTTTCACCGCCATCATCGCTTCGACGCCGAGACCATGCTGCAGGGCACTGCCGCGGCGTGGCGCCGCTGGATGACGCACTTCAGCTACGAGGGTGCCCAGGAACCGCTGGTCCGGCGGGCGGC
>JASIGD010000007.1 GCA_030045295.1 Streptosporangiaceae bacterium | reverse complement strand
CGCTCGGTCCGCGAAGTCGCGCTGTCCGATTACACCGCTGAACAGGTGACGGCCTGGGTTCCCGGACGCTGGGATGCCGAGCAGGAACACCGGCGCTCCGGTGATGGCCGGCTGGTCCTGGTGGCCACCGCTGGATCCGGCCACGTGGTCGCGTTCATCGACCTGGAGCCGGACGGGCACATCGACCGGCTGTTCTGCGCGCCCGAAGCGGCCGGCCGCGGCATCGCGTCGCAGCTGTACGACGCGATCGAGACCGCGGCCCGCGCGCAGGGCATCACGGGGCTGTTCACAGAAGCCAGCGAGCTAGCCCGGCGGTTCTTCGAGCGGAAGGGCTTCACGGTACTGGGGAGCCAGGACAAGGTCCTCCGCGGCGTGCCCATCCATAATTACCGGATGGCTAAGACTCTCGGCTAACACGGGCCGCGAAATCGCCTCCTGCAGGTCACCGTCGGCAGACAGCGGCAGGACCGGCAGTCGTGGTTAGCCGCCGACCCTGTGTAACGAGCACTGGTCCCCAGCGGCGTCCGCGAACCGCCTAACTGCGTGGTGATCAAAGTCTTAGCACTGACCCGTTCAGCCGGACATATCGAGAAATTCTGCGCGGTACCGTTCTGCCCCGTTACCGATCACTCTTCCGACCGATCGAAGACCGCTGACGTCGGCGCCCGTATGCTTTGGACCAGGAGGAAGGATCTTGGTGCGCTGCCCGAGCTGCGGAGGTGAGACGCCGGCCGGCAAGGCGTTCTGTGCGGACTGCGGCCGCCCGCTCGGCCCGCCTCGGTGCTCGGCGTGCGGGGCAGAGCTGCTGCCCGGCAAGGCGTTTTGCGCGGACTGCGGCCACCCGGCGGCGGCCATGGCCGACCCGGGGGTCGCACCGGCACTGGCCACGGTCGGTCCTGCGCCGACGGTGGCCGCCCTAGCCGCTGGCGAGCTGCCCGTCGCCGAGCGGCGCATCTGCTCGGTGCTGTTCGTGGACCTCGTCGGGTTCACCCCGCTCGTCGAGCGGCGCGACCCCGAGGAGGTGCGGGAGGTCCTCTCGGCCTACTTCGCCCGGGCCCAGACGATCGTGGGGCATTACGGGGGGACGGTCGAGAAGTTCATCGGCGACGCCGTCATGGCCGTGTGGGGTGTACCGGCCGCCAACGAGGACGACGCCGAGCGGGCCGTCCGGGCCGCCCTTGACCTCGTGGCCGCCGTGGCCGAGCTGGGGCAGTCCGGCGTCCCCGGGCTGCGGGCACGCGGCGGCGTCGTCACCGGCGAGGTGGCCACCACGTTCGGGACGGCCAGCGAGGGCATGGTCCTCGGCGACGCCGTCAACAGCGCCTCCCGGATCCAGGGCGCCGCCGAGCCGGGCAGCGTCCTCGTAGACGAGGCCACCTGGCGGGCGGCGGTGGGCGCCATCGCCTTCGCCGAGGTGGGGGCCCTCACGCTCAAGGGCAAGGAGCAAGCCGTGCACGCCTGGCGGGCGCTGCGGGTCGTCGCCCGGAGACGGGGTGTAGGCCGCAGCGAGGGCCTCGAGCCCCCCTTCGTCGGGCGGAACGCCGAGCTGCGCCTGGTCAAGGAGCTCTTCCACGCCACCGTGGACGAGCGGCGTGCCCGGCTGGTGTCGGTCATCGGGGTGCCGGGTATCGGCAAGAGCCGACTCGCGTGGGAGTTCCTTAAGTACGTCGACGGGCTGGCGGACGAGGTGCGCTGGCATCAGGGGCGCTCCCCCGCCTACGGCGAGGGCGTCACCTTCTGGGCCCTCGGCGAGATGGTCCGCAGCCGGGCCCGCATCACCGAGGCGGAGAACCCGCCCTCGGCCCGGGCAAAGCTCGCCGACACCGTCGCCGCGCTCGTCCCCGACGCCGACGAGCGCCGCTGGATCGAGCTGAGGTTGGCTCACCTGCTCGGGTTGGGCGAGGCGCCGCCCGGGGACAGGGACGAGCTGTTCTCGGCGTGGCGGACATTCTTCGAGCGCATCGCCGACCGGGCGCCGGCCGTGCTCGTCTTCGAGGACCTGCAGTGGGCAGACCCGGGGCTCGTGGACTTCGTCGAGGCCATCCTCGAATGGTCGAGCCGCCACGCCATCTTCGTGCTCACCCTTGCCCGCCCCGAACTCGTCGACCGCCGGCCGACCTGGGGCGCCGGTCAGCGCAGCTTTACCTCCGTGCACCTCGACCCGCTGGCCGACAACCAGATGCGGACGCTGCTCGATGGCTTCGTGCACGGCCTGCCCGACAGCGTCGCCGGGGAGATCCTCCGCCGTTCCGAAGGCGTGCCGCTCTACGCCGTGGAGATCGTGCGCAGCCTGGTCGCCCAAAGAACGCTGACCGAGGTCGACGGCGCCTACGCCGTCACCGGCGACCTGGCCGCCTTCCACCTGCCCGACACGCTGCACGCCCTCATCGGCTCCCGCCTCGACTCGCTGCCCGCCGAGCAGCGGTCCCTGCTCCAGGATGCCGCCGTCGCCGGTACGACCTTCACCGTCGCCGCCCTGGCCGCGCTCCGGGACGTCGACCCGGCCAAGCTCGACAGCGACCTCCGGGACCTCATCCGCAAAGAGTTCCTGACCCTCGACACCAACCCGATCTCCCCAGAACGGGGCCAGTACGGCTTCGTGCAAGCCCTCATCCGGGAGGTCGCGCTGTCCCGCCTCGCCCACCGGGAGCGCAGCGCCAAGCACCTCGCCGTGGCCCGCTACTACGAGACGCTGGACGACCCCGAGCTGGCCGCCGCCGTCGCCGCCCACTACGTCGAAGCCTCCCGTCACGCTCCTTCGGGGCCGGAGGGCGAGGCCAGCAGCCGTGACGCCCGGGACTGGCTGGGCCGGGCGGGCGACCGGGCCCTGTCCCTGGGGTCCACCGAGCAGGCGGAGGCCCTGTTCGCCCAGAGCCTCGAGCTGACCCTCGCCGGTCCGGAGCGGGCGCCGCTGCTCGAGAAAGCGGCCGAGGCGTCCAAGCGGGCCGGTCACTGGGAGCCGGCCATCCACCTGCTCGAGGAGGCCATCACCCTCCACGAGGCGGAGGGCCGGACGGAGGAGGCGGCGCACGCCGCCGCCGACCTATCCGAGGCGCTGGGCGGCGCCCGGCGGTTCCGGGAGAGCATCGAGCTGGCCGACCGGTGGCTCGCCACCGAGGGCCTCTCCGATCACGCCCGTGCGAAGCTTGCCACGATGAGCGCCATGGCCCGCTCCACGACCGGGTGGGAGGGCGTGCTGGAGTACGCGGAGACAGCCCTCACCCTCGCCGAGCGCACCGACGACGACCTTCTCCTAGGGCGCGCCCTCGCCGCCCGGGCCGCGGGCCTGTTCCAGGTCGGGCGCCACCGCGAGGCCACGCTGCTGCAGCGCGCCATCTCCTCTCTGGCGGAGAGCTACGGTGCGCTGCGCGAGCAGGCGATGTCCCTGCTGCTGCTGTCGGTGTACCAGCTCGGCGACGACCTGGTGGCGTCGGCGGACATCGCACGGAAGGCGGCGGAGCTGGCCCGCCGGGCAGGCGACCGCCACTCGGAGAGCATGAACCTCTTCAACGCCGCCGAGACCACCGTGTACACCGGCCATTGGGACGCCACCAGGGCCGCCTTCGAGCAGCTGGCCGAGCGGGAGCTGGGCTCGGAGTTCTCGCTGTGGCTGGATGTGCAGCGGGGCCTGCTCGAGGCCCTCACCGCTGACCCGGCCGCCGGGATGGCGCGCATGGACCGCTACGCCGGCGAGATCGACACCAGCGAGTTCGTGAGCCAGCGCACCACGTGGATGAACGCCCGCGCCATGGCAGCCCTGGCGGCCGGCGACCTCGAGGACGCCCGCCGCCGCGCCGTGGCTGCGGTGGAGGCCGATCCCCACGGCATCAATACGCCCTTCGCCATCGCCACCTGGTGCCGGGCGTGCCTGTGGCAGGGCGATGCCACGGGCGCCCAGGCCGCCCTCGCCGCCGGATCGGGATATCACGGGCGGATCATGGCCGCCCTGCGTACGACCGTGGGAGCCGGGCTGGCCGCCCTGGACGAGGACGTAGCCCGCGCCGTGACCGACTACGACGAGGCGTTCGCCGCATGGGCGGCGCTGCAGTGCCTGCTGCCCCTGCAACTCGCCCGCCTCGACGCCGCCCGCCTGCTCAGTGCCGAGCAGGCAGCGGGGGCGGTGGAGGACGCCCGGAGGGAACTCGGGGAGATGAGAGCGGTGCCGTTGCTGGCCCTGCTGCCTGACGAGGTTTAACCAAAAGTCCTGGCAGTGTCGGCGACACAGACAGCCGGAAGCCCAGGTCCAGCGACCCTGCGCCGAACCGGATAACGCGCCGAACCGGATAATCGGTGCGCGGACACGCGCACTGCCGACACGGTTGCGGAGCCGCGCGTAGTCGGCGTTCCGCGCGGGCTTGGCGGCCGCAGGGCCGATCGAGTCCATCGCGCTCGGTGACACCGCCAGGGACCTTTCGCGGACGAGCCGGGAGCCGGTATCGGACGGGGACCGTGCTGAGAGGCATCCGCGTGCCCTGTGGGTGCCGGCGGGCTGCGGTACTTCCCGCCATGCAGAGGCCGTCGCCCGGCCTATCCAGCCGGTCACCGGGTTCTTCCCGGCGTACACCTCGGCATGCCAGACCCGCACGGCGGTTGCTCTGCGTGACCGGGAAGGGGCTCTCGGCGTGACCGCGACCATGCCCGGTACCGCCGGCATGGGTTCCACGAACCATTCCACGAGCAGTGCCGGATTTCACGTATAACAGCAGGTGGGGCGGGCGGGACTCGAACCCACGGCCGGCGGATTATGAGAAGCACGGCCCCATGCTCCGCACGCGCCAGCTGCACCGATGGCACGGATCATCGCACTGATGGCACTCACCACGCTGGGATTGTCCTGCGAGCCATTCCACCAACCGTTCCACGACCCACCGCAGCGAGCGCTACGTAGCGTTACCATACGCCGATCGGGCTCCGCCACTCGGAGCGGCTGACAACGGCGGCATGCCCAGAACGGGTCCGCCTGCCGCGTTACGGTCTGCCGGCTTCGGCCAGGACTACCGCACATGCCGCAGATCGAGCGATGGCATGGTGGGTAATGCAGGCTGGATGCGACTAGGACGTGCATCACTCGCGGGAACTTCGGGCTAGCCGACTGACACCGCGCGCACCTCGTAGTTGAGGAGATCGGTAATGAGGAACCCGCCGCCGACGGTCACCGCCACCCCGCCGAGTCCGGTGAGCACGGCGTCGGCGGCTGGTCCCTGTTCCGCGCACTACCGGGCTCAAGCCGTAGCTGGGCTGCCCGACGCCGCCCGCTGGGGTTAACTTTAGATGACGGCGGCATCGCGAGCAGGTGATGAACGTGTCGGCGAGCAGGACGGCCGCGATCGCGGCGACCTTGCTGGTCCCGCTGCTGCTTGTGGTGGCGTGCAGCCATGCCAGCAGGCCCCTTCCCCCGCCGGTAACGCTGAGCTTCTGCGGCTACACCCCTCAGGTGAGACCCGACGTCGTGCTGGTCGTCTGCAATACCGGTGACATCACTGCCAGAAACCTGGTCTGGTCAGGCTGGGGGAAGCCGACCGCAACCGCCAGGGGTTCGGCCATAGTTGATTTGTGCGCCTATGTGGATTGCGCGAGCCCTGATCTTGTCTCGGTCGCCTTCGACGTGACCGCGTCCAGGATCGTGGAGTGCTCACCGAGCACCCGTGCGTACTCCACGCTGCATTATTCATTTCCCGATGGCTCACCATTCCAGGGCATGCCCGCCAACGTGCTAAGAGCGGACGAGGCCGCGGGAGCCAGCCAGCCCGTTCCGCCCGCGAACCAGACGGTGAGCCTCACCTGCTGAAGTTGGCCGCGCGGGTCGCGCAGCGACGCCGGCTCAGGCATCCTAGGCCGACTACAGGAAGATCACCACGCGACAGCCAGAATGCGCACCTTCCGCAACGGCCAGCGACCCCGCGCGGATCGCTCTGGTCACACCAGCGGCCCGCCAGGCCGAGCAGGTCATCAGGATGAGCAAGCTGCGCATCAAGGTCTCCGGATGCATGCGCTCGATGCCCGGCGCCGAGGCCTTCCGCGCCATCCGTCCTTACCTCGCCACCGCCACCCGCCATGGCATCGGCGCTCTCGACGCGCTCACCCGCGCCGCCCAAGCCGACCCCTGAATCCCCGAGCCGGCCCGGGCCGGTTCGGCCGAGTTGGGAGGGGACTGTGGATTTAACGCGAACCGTGCGCTGGAAAGCGTGGGGATCGGCCTGGCGCACCGAACGGTCCGTCTGTGGCGTCTGATCGGCACCCGCAGCCCGGCCGTGGTGGAAGTTGCGCCGTCAGGTACGACGCCCGACTATGCCGGGCTGAGGTCTGCGCTTGCGGCCAGGGAGAGCGCGGCGGGCAGGTCCAGCGCTTGTCCCTCGGCGCGGCCGAGCGCGAAGTCCTGGCCATGCGGGTCGAGCAGTTTCAGTACCTGCTGGCGGACGGCCTGCTCGTCTGCGTCTGGCTCGGTGGCCATCGCGTGCCGCGCGGCGTCTACGGCGGTCAGGATGGCCGCCGCCCGTCGCTGGTCACCGGCGGCGGCGACCGCGGTGGCAAACAGATCCAGGCACCAGGCCGCGAGGTTTTTGTCGCCGATCTGCAGCGCACGGGTCGCCCCGAGCAGGCCAGGCGCGGCGCAATCCGGGAGGCGACCGCGCCGGACGCAGGTGTCGGCCATGTAGCTCAGCGTGTACCCCTCGCAGCGGATCTGCCCCAGTCCCCGGACGAACGACAGGTTTTCAGCGAGCAGATCATCGGCCTCGTCGTGGCGGCCTTCCTGGTTCGCCACCCAGGCCAGGTTCAGCCGGGCCCACGATGTCCCCACTCCGTTGCCCGCGGCCAGCGGCACGCCGAGCGCTTCCTGCAGCAACGCCTCGGCTGCCCGCAGGTCCTCCCGTGACTCGGCAGCGTCAACCCTTGCCTGCAGGGACTCAAAGAGCTCCGTCTCACCCGCGAGCGTCATGGCCAGAGCCGCCGCCTCGTCCGAGGCCGCCTGCGCCTCCGTGTAGTCGCCCTGCGTGCGGGCGGTGCAGACCTGGGCCGACAGCAGCCGCTGCCGGGTGACGTCCTGCACGTCGGTGAGAGCTAGTGCGCGATCTTGCCGCGACCGCGCCTCGGTGTATAGGCCGCGCATATCCCAGAACATGTGCAGCGCGGCGGTGATCAGCCGGACCACCTCGGCGTCGCCGCTCGCCAGGCCGAACTCGACGGCGGCGCGCAGGTTGCCGATGTCGGCGGCCAGCACCGCGTCCATCCGCTCGGCGAGCGCGCGGAAATAGTCTGCGTGGCGGGCCTGCAGCGGCTGCCCCTCGTCGGCGGCCGCCAGCCGCTCGGCGGCGAAGTCCCCGATCGACTCCAGCATGCCGAACCGCGGCTCGGCGGTATCGTCCCCGCGCACGACTAGGCACTTGTCCAGCAGCCCGTCCAGCGCGCTGGGCTCGGGCCGGCACACAGCCTCGGCGGCGTCCAGCGTGCAGTCCCCGGCGAAGACCGCCAGCCCCCGGAACGGGGCCTGCTCCGGCCCGGTCAGCAGGTCATGGCTCCACTCGATGGTCGCGCGCAGCGTCCGATGCCGGGACTCGGCATCGCGCGGCCCGGTGAACAGGTCCAGCCGGGAATCGATCCGATCCAGCAGCTGCGCGCGGGAAACACCCGCAGGCGCGCAGCGGCCAGCTCCAGCGCCAACGGCAACCGGTCCAGCCGCTCACACAGCCGGCCCAGGACCGGCGACTGGTCCACCGGCGCATCCGCCGCCGCAGCGCGCTCGCGCAGCAGCGCCACCGCATCGCCGGCCGATAGCGGCGGCACCGGAAAGACGTGCTCAGCCGCAAGCTGCAACCGCTCCCGGCTGGTAGCCAGCACCACCAGCCGGTCACCGGCCGCCAGCAGCCCCGCCACCACATCGGCCACCTCCGGCAGCAGATGCTCGGCGTTATCCAGCACGACCAGCATTCGGCGCCCCTCGAGCCGGCCCACCACGGCCCGCTCCAGGCCGGCTCCCTCGTCCTCCCGCACCTCCAGCACCTGCGCGATCGCCCCCAGCACCTGCTCGGCACGGCTGACAGGCGCCAGCCCGGTCCACCACAGCCCGTCGGGGAACTCATCCCCCAGCCTGGCCGCGGCCTGTACTCCCAGCCGGGTCTTGCCGATCCCCCCGCTGCCGGTCAGCGTCACCAGCCGGACCCCCGGCGCGGCCAGCACGGCGCTCAGCCGGTCAATCTCATCATCCCGGCCGACCAGCACCGTCGGCGGCACCGGCAGGCTGCTGGCCGCGCCCAGGCTCTTCAGCGGCGGGTAGTCCTCCTCCAGACCCGGGCCGGCCAGCTGGTAGATCCGCTCCGGCGCCAGCAGGTCCTTTAGCCGGTGCGAGCCCAGGTCCTGGCTTTGTCAACCTGATGTGGCCCCACCGCAGTACTTTGATCTGGCCCCACTCGAGGGTGCATGTGGCGGGGTTGTAGCACTCTGATTTGGCCCCGCCCGGTGGTCAGCGGGCGGCCGGGTCCTGGTGGCTGGGCGGGGTTACCTCTGCGATGGCGTGGCGAGTCGCGCGGGTGAGCTGGCT
>JASIGD010000330.1 GCA_030045295.1 Streptosporangiaceae bacterium | reverse complement strand
GGGCCGACCGTGCTGTGAGCCGATAGTCCTGTGAGCGGACCGTGCTGCTGGCCGACCGTGCTGCTGGCCGGCGGCGCTGCTACGCGACCGTGAAGATCCGCTCGGCCGGGATGGCGGGAACGTGAATGCCCCGGGGCACGATCGCCGCGGTCCCCTTGAAGGTATGTACAGCCGTGGTGATCTGCGAGAGGGGGGCCGCCACGATGGAGGCGCCGGCGAGTAGGGCCAGGTCGAGCAGCCAGGAGTAGGTGTCCGGGCTTCCGCAAGGCGGTGCCGCCACCACTACGTCCAGGTGAGACAGCCGGCACCCTGGCCCGTCCGCTGGCACGTGCCCGGCCAGGGCGGGGATCTGCGTACGGGACCCGGGCGCGATGCGGGCGCTGCCGTTGCGGTGGGGCTGACCGTGCTTCGGGGCTTCGAGCAGGGAGCTGAACGGGGTCGTCCCGGCGGCCTCGCCGAACGCGAACACCTGCCGTACCCAGGAGCGTTCCGCGGCCTGGACGGCGAGGTCGGCCAGCGCAGCCGAGGTGATCAGCAGCCGGGCCCGGCAGGCCTTGAGCTGGCCGGCGATGTCCGCCGCGCCCGCCGCTGGATCAACCGGCGAGGCGATGGCCCCGGCGGCCCGGACGGCGTGCGACGCTACCACGTGGCTGGCGGCGTCCTCGACGAGGATGCCGACCGCGTCGGTGTCCTGCAGGCCGCGCCGGCCCAGACCGCGCGCCGCCGCGCGGACCGTGTGCGCGAACTGCAGCCAGGTCGTCACGGAGTTCGCGGGGACGTGAAGAGTCCGCGGGTCCTCCCGGGCCTGCGGGTTCTCCTGGGTCTCCGTGGTCTCCGGGGTCTCCTCGGCCCGCGGGACCGTCGAGGTCTGCGGGATGTTCGGGACCTGCGTGGTCTTCGGGGCGGCGTCGATGAGGGCGGCTGCGTATCCGGCTCCGTCAGCCAGTTCAAGGATGTGCTCGGTAATTGCCCGCTGCGACTGTCCGGCGCACAAGACCCGCAGGTCCTTCTCAAGGCTCGCTCCGGTCCTGACGCCGATCTCCACCAGTTCCTCCCAGCTGGCTGGCACGACGGGCGGGTCCCGGATCTGTAGCCGGGACCCGCCCGGCCGCCGCTGCAGGCCCGCTGGTTCCCACCCCCCCTTGGGAACCAACGTGGCGCCGGGTGGACCACCCGCCACCGGCGTGCGTTAGCGACGATTGAACGCTATGCCGGCCGGGACGGGGTGCACATGCACCGAACTATGCATGCCCATGTGCATCTTGCCGGGTGCACGATCCCACGGCGCGTGCATATCCTGCGCACGGCTGTCAGCTGGACGGCTCGTGGCGCGCGGCCCATGAGGCAACTTGTGTACGCGAGCTGAAGCCGAGTTTGGCCAGGATGTTCGCCACGTGACGCGCCGCGGTCGCCGGGCTGATCACCAGTTCATCGGCGATCTGCCTGTTGGACAGGCCGCGCGCGATGAGGAGCACGATCTCATGCTCGCGCGCCGTCAGCGGCGCCGCCGACCTGGCCGCTGCCAGCCGCGCCGGGTCAGCCCAGGCGGCCTCCCCTGGTCCGCTGAACTCCCTGGTCACGGCGGGTCGAAGCAGCCCGGCGGGTCCGGAGCCGGAGGTCTCCGGATGTGATCCGAGCGCGTACCCGACTGCGTCTTCTGCCTTCATCTCGCGGCCTTCGGCGAACAGGGCCGCGGCAGCGGACGCGCCGAGCCGGTCGCGGGCAAGCTCGAGCACCTCTTCGATCCTCGAGCCGATGCCGGTCGGCTGGCCGATGGATTCGCGCAGCTGGCAGGCGGCTCCGGCCAGCCGGGCCGCCTGTTCGGGCTGCTGCCGCGCGGCCGCCAGGGCGGCGAACGCCTCCAGGCCCCGGGCGATGCCCAGCCGCTGCCCGCAAGCCTGGTTGAGCCGCAGCCCCTCGGCCAGCCTGGCCTGAGCCAGGTCGAGGTCGCCGCGGACCAGCGCGACCCAGCCGACCCCGGCCAGGCACCGGGCTATCTCGAGCCAGGCGTCCAGCTCACTGAAGATCTCCGCGGCGTCCTCGAAGTGCCGCACCGCCATGTCGGCATCGCCGCGGGCCCGTGCCACCGTGCCCATCCCGTACAGGACCTGGGCGACGCCCCAGCGGTTGTTGTCGCTGAGCACCTCAAGCGCGGCCTCGTAGGCGCGCTGGGCCGACTTCAGCTTGCCCTGGCGTACCGCGACAGCGGCCTTGGCGGCCAGCGAGAGCCCGGCCTCCCAGTCGTTGCCCGCCGCCTCGGCGGTCGCAATGGCCTGGTCTATGAGGTCTGCTGCATCGCCGAACCGGCCCGCCCGCAACGCGGCCTGGCCGAGGGTCCGCAGCCCTGTCGGTACCGTGAAATCGTCGCCGCACGACCGGCTCAGCTCCAGGCTCTGCTGCGCGCTGCGTAGCAGCACGTCATAGTCCTGCAGGTCAAAGGCGATATTGGCGCGTCCGGCCAGAGCCCGGCCGCGTACCTGCGGAGAAACCTCGCCGGCCTCCTGAGCCATGAACCGGTCGAACCAGGTAGCCGCCTCCCGCTGGTCGCCGTGCGGAACCCACATGTTCTGCAGCCCCGTGCACAGCCTCAGGCCCTCGTCGGTGTGACCGCTGGTCAAGGACGTGTTCAGCGCGATGCGGAAGTTGCCGTATTCGACGATGCCGCGGCGGAAGATGGCCCGGCGGACCGGCCAGGGCGGGTGGCCGCGACGGAACATCGCGCGGGCCGTCTTTTCCACCAGCGCCAGGATGCAGTCGCGATGGCGGAGGAAGAGGCGGGACTCTTCGCCCGCGTCGACCAGTCGCTCGGCGGCGTACTCCCTGATCGTGTCGAGCAGCCGGTACCTGGCGTCTCCCGCGGCCTCGCCGTCCAGGACGACCAGCGACTTGTCGATCAGGGAGATCAGCAAGCCGAGCACCGCGTCTGCCGGGATGGCATCGTCCGAACACACCTGCTCGGCCATGTCCAGGTTCCACCCGGAGAAGACCGCCAGCCGGCGCAGCAGCATCTGCTCGGGGCCGTCGAGCAGTTCGTAGCTCCAGTCCACGGTGGCGCGTAGCGTCTGCTGCCGGGGCGGTGCGGTTCTGTCGCCCGAGTCGAGCAGCTGGAACCTGTCGCGCAACCGGTCGGCGATCTGCTCGACCGACAGCGCCCGCACCCGGGCCGCGGACAGCTCGATGCCCAGTGGGATGCCGTCAAGTGTCCGGCAGAGCCTGGCCACCGAAGCCGTGTTCTCGTCGGTGAGGGCAAACCCGGGCCGGGCGCCGGCCGCGCGCGCCGCGAACAGCCGGATGGCTTCGTGCCCGGCCAGTTCCGCACCGACCGCGTCATCGGGCGGCAGGTCCAGCGGCTGGACCCGCCAGACAGTCTCGCCGCGAACCCGCAGCGGCTCGCGGCTCGTCGCGACGATCCTCAGCCACGGGCACCTGGCCAGCAGTAGCTGCACGAGCGTGGCACAGTCGCTGACGTGATGCTCGCAGGTGTCGAGTACGAGCAGCATGCGCCGCGAGCGCAGCGCCTCCGCCAGCGTCTGCGCGAGCGGCACGCCCGATTCCTCCCGCACCCCGATCGTGGCGGCGACGCGCTCGGCGATCTGGCCGCGCCAGTCGGCCAGATCGACCAGCCACGCCTCATCAAGATCGGCTCCGGAGCCTGCGACCCCTTGGACCGCGGCCGCGGCCCCGTCCTCGCCGCTGGCCGGGCCGGTGATCACGTCGCGCGCGAGCCGGACCGCCAGCCGTGTCTTGCCGATGCCGCCGGGACCGCTGAGGGTCAGCGCGCGCACTTCCCCGAGCAGCTTGGCCAACTCGGCGAGGTCGCGCTCGCGGCCGATAAAGCTGTTCGGCTCCGCGGGCAGGTTGCCCGTGAGCAGAGCAGTGGCGGACTGCATAGAGCCTCTGAAATTCGCGCGCTTGAACGGGTAACAAGCCGGGTCTCCTACCGTACCTTGTTCACCCCCAGCGTGGCGGCTACTGGGGCGTGACGACCGTAACCGGGATGGCTTCGGTGTACCGGACCCGACCGTAGTACATGACCTTCACCAGCGCCCACCACCGTGCGCCCGGCCGCGCCGTAGCCGGCGCGGCCACGGTGAAGCGCAGCACCGTGGTTTCCTGCGGCGCGGTGCTGAAGCCCCGTACCGGCGGTGCGAGCATCTGCCAGGTCCCGAACGGTGACACCAGCTGCGCCTCGCCGCGCAGCTCGGACGCTATCCGGCTGGTGAGGTTGACCAGCAGCTCGTCCCGGCCGCCCGGGGCCAGCCGCAACTCCGGAGTCAGCACGGCCAGCTCAACCTCGGCCGCGCCGGCGATGTAGTCGGCCTGCATCAGCTCGACCGTCTCCTCCGGCGGCAGCGTCAGGTCAGGCCAGCGCCGCTCGCCGACCGCGACCATGGCCGCGTCCTCGATGAGATAGCCGTGTTCGTCCCGGATCCGCGCCGCCGCGAAGTACCGCCCGGGCCGGGCCTGCGGTGCGGCCCGCACGGTCAGGTCCCAGGCCGTGTATCCGCCCGGCGTCAGCTCATAACGCAGGTCCTGGACCGGGCCGACCGTGATGTCGTCGGGTGTGGCCAGCTCCACGACCCCCGAGACGGGCTCCGCCCCGCAACCCACCGTCAGGGTCAGCGTAACCGCATCGCCCGGGTCGGTCAGGGCGACCCGGGTGGGCGACAGGTGAACCGCGACCGGCAGGTTCCCGGCTGGCGCCGGCCCCTTCCCGTGCAGCCAGTAGCGCGCGAAGACAGGCTGGACCGGCTCGGCAGATGCCGGACCGCTTTCCCCCGCAGCGCCGTCCGCGGACACCCGCGCGCCCGCCCGCAGCACCAGGCTCACCGTGCCGAAGGCCGGCATGTCGACCAGCACGGTCCCGTCCACTACCGGCAGCGGCGCGCCGTCTGACTCCTCGAGCAGATCGGTGAGCCAGGCGGCGGAGATCCCGTCTCGCGGACCCCCCGACGTCCCGAGCCGCACCCGCGCCGTCGTGGCCTGCCCGCTGGTTTCTCGTAGCCGCACGGTGACCACGGCCTGCGCGTCGGCATCCAGAGCGGCGGGCTTGGGCGTCCGCCCGGCAGCCAGCGGGTTGCCGCGCGGTTTCACCGCGCTGAGCGTGACGTTCGCCGGTTCCACCGACAGCAGGCTGCCCGCGCCCGCCGCGGCCGCGGCCTCGCCCGGCCCGGCCAGCACCGTGATCAGGTCGTGGTTGTAACCCTCGGCGTTCGCGGTGAAGCCCGCGGTCCGCCAGTCCCCGGGACCTGAGGCCAGAGCGTACTCGAACGTGTGGCTCCAATGCTGCCACGCGAAACTGCTTCCGTCGGGCGCGGTACGGGGGTCCCCGTCGATCCATATCCTGGACGGCCACCCGCTGCAGGAGCGCATCAGCGACATGTGCAGCGTGCCGTCAGGCGTGACCACACCGCCGGGCGTCCCCCGGTTCAGCAGCGCAACCGACCGGTCGGCCAGCGGCACCGGCCGCAACGCACCCGAGTAACCCGAGGTCCCCGCGAGTGGCGGCCCTCCGCCTTCGCCGGGGCCGGCGCCCGGCTCGCCGTCCGCGCGGTCCCCGCCGTCTTCGAGGTCGCCGTCCCCGAGGTCCTCCACCAGGGCGTCGGCCATATCCTCGGCCAGGGCCGTGACCGCCTCGGCCAGCTGGCCGGGACCGGCCCCCGCCACGATCAGCACCGGCAGGTCGGCGGCCCCGCGCACGTCGGCATCGGGCCCGAAGGCGTCGGCCCGGCTGCGCGCCGCCGGCACCCACAGCCGCGCGGTTCCCCCGGCGAGCCTGCGTGACAGGGCCTTCGCGTACCCGGGTCCCGCGGCCGACAAGACCTCGGCGGTGAACGTGTTCACCTCAGGGCCGCCGATCACGATCCTGACGTCGGGCAGGTTGGAGTCCGCGTCGATCGCGCCGTACCGGGGCCCGTCGGCCTGGCTGCACGTCGCGGTCACGCCCGCCGCGGCCAGCGCCACCATCAGGTCGCGTACCACCTGGTGCAGTTCGGCGCCGGGCGAGCCATCACCGGGCCAGCCGTCCGGGCTATCGGGACAGACGACCTCGGCCACCCCGATCGCCTGCGTCGGCCCGCTGCGGTCCCCGGTGCGGACCCGCGCCGTCGAGCCCAGCCCGAACCACTGGTAAGCGGGGTTGTCCAGGGTGTACCAGTGATCGGCCGAGTCCACGTCGACCGCACCAAAGGCCCGGCCGATCACCGCCGTGGCCGTCTGGTACAACGGCAGGCCGCCGGGCACGTCGGCCGGGAAGCGGACCCGGAGCAGCCGGTCATGCCCGCTGTAGGAGTCGACGTGGGTGCGGAACTCGACCCGCTGCGCGTC
>JASIGD010000036.1 GCA_030045295.1 Streptosporangiaceae bacterium | reverse complement strand
CCGAGATGAACCGGCGGCCGGTCCAGGACATCGCGAACGCTTCGGAGACCGGCGCGGCCACCGTCATCTTGTCCGGCACGTCGAGCGGCATGGAGTCCGCCGCGTACGCCGCGCTGCTGATCGCCGCCGCGGTCTTCGGCGCCTACCTGCTCGCGACGGGGAACGCCACCATCGCCTTGTTCGCGGTAGCCCTGGCCGGCGGCGGCCTGCTCACCACGGTCGGCGTCATCGTGTCCATGGACTCGTTCGGCCCGGTGACCGACAACGCGCAGGGCATCGCGGAGATGTCCGGGGACGTGGAGGGCGACGCCGCGGTGGCGCTCACCCACCTGGACGCGATCGGCAACACCACCAAGGCGATCACCAAGGGCATCGCGATCGCGACCGCGGTGCTCGCCGCGACCGCGCTGTTCGGCTCCTTCCACACCATCGTCGTGCAGGCGCTCGGCAGCGCGGGCGGCACGTTCAGCCTGTCGGTCGACAAGCCGGAGGTCCTGGTCGGGGTGATCATCGGCGCGTCCGTGGTGTTCTTGTTCGCCAGCCTGCTGATCATGGCGGTGGGCCGGGCGGCGCAGGGCGTTGTGCTGGAGGTACGCAATCAGTTCCGCGCCCACCCGGGCATCATGGACTACACGGAGAAGCCCGAGTACAGCCGGGTGATCGACCTCGTCACCAGAGACTCGCTGCGCGAGCTGATCACGCCTGGCCTGCTCGCGGTGCTGACCCCGATCGCCGTCGGCTTCGCGTTCGGGTATTCGACGCTGGGCTCCTACCTGGCGGGCGCGATCGCGGCCGGGGTGCTGATGGCGGTGTACCTGGCCAACTCCGGCGGTGCCTGGGACAACGCCAAGAAGGTGGTCGAGGACGGGGCGCACGGCGGCAAGGGCTCCGAGGCGCACGCCGCGACGGTCATCGGCGACACGGTGGGCGACCCGTTCAAGGACACCGCGGGTCCCGCGATCAACCCGCTGATCAAGGTCATGAACCTGGTCTCGCTGCTGGTCGCGACCAGCGTCGTGAAGTACAGCAGCAACGTGGGGCTGCGCACCGGGGTGGCGCTGGGCGCGGTGATCATCGTGATCGCGGCGATCGTGATCTCCAAGCGCCGCGCGGCGGGCATGGGCGAGGCCACGCCGTCCGGCGTCGACGTCACCGGCGCCGTCTCGCCCGCCGTCGAGGGCGCCGCCCGGGAGCCGGACGGCGAGGCCGCGAGCGCCACCGCACAGCAGGACGTCCCGGACCACGCGACCGCGGCTAAACGCCAGGAATAAGCCGCTGCCACCCGGGCCCGGAAAGTCTTCCGGGCCCGGGTGCCTTGCGTTACGTCGCGGCCTCTTCCGCGGCCGCGGCTTCCTCGCTCGAGATGCCCAGCAAGTACAGGACCGCGTCCAGGTAGGGGACGCTCAGCGAGGTGTCGGCCGCGTCGCGGACCAGCGGCTTGGCGTTGAACGCGACGCCGAGCCCGGCGGCGTCGATCATGTCGAGATCGTTTGCGCCGTCGCCGATCGCGACCGTCTGGGACAGCGGGACCCCCGCGTCGGCGGCGAACCGGCGCAGCGCGTCCGCCTTTCCGGCCCGGTCGATCACCGGGCCGGACAGGCGCCCGGTGAGCTTCCCCGCCGAGATCTCCAGTGAGTTGGCCGCCACGTAGCCGATGCCCAGCCCGGCGGCCAGCGGGGCGATGACCTGGGTGAAGCCGCCGCTGACGATCCCGAACTTGTAGCCGAGCCCGCCGAGCGTCCTGATCAGCGTGCGCGCGCCGGCCGTCAGCCGCAGCTCGCGCCGGACCTCGTCGAGTACCCGCGCGTCGAGCCCGGCCAGCAGCCTGACCCGGTCGCGCAGCGCCGTGGCGAAATCGAGGTCACCGTGCATCGCCGCGGCGGTCACCTTCGACACCTCCTCGGCCGCCCCGGCCCTGACGGCCAGCAGGTCGATGACCTCGTCCCTGATCAGGGTGGAGTCCACGTCCATCACGATCAGCCGCAGCGCCCGCCGGTGCAGGCCGCCGCGCTGGACCGCGACGTCGATCCCCTGCTCGACCGCCGCGCGGGCCAGGTCCTCGCGGAGCAGCACCGGGTCCGCGCCGGAAATGTCCATCTCGACGCAGGTCACCGGGCGCTGGGCCAGCCTGCCGATGCGGTCGATGTTGGCTCCGCTGGCGGCGATCCGCCCGGCGATAGCCGAGATCGCCGCGGGCGCCAGCGGGCTGCCGAGCAGGGTGACGTGCAGCCTCCCGGCCCGGGCCGGCGCGTCAGCCGAGGCGCCCGGCGGGGCGGACCCGGCGGTGATCTCCGCCTCCAGGCCGAGATCACCGGCGAGCGCGCTGACCGCGGCGTGGATGCCGGTCAGGTCGGGCGGCGAGTCGCAGCCGAGCAGCACGCCGAGCACCAGCCTGCCGCGGATGACCACCTGCTCGATATCCAGGACGGACAGCGGGTGCCTGGCCAGGACCGCGAACAGCCTGGACGTCACGCCGGGCCGGTCCCGGCCGGTCAGCGTGATCAGCAGCGTGGTCCGCGGTGCAGTCATGGCGGGCGCCAGGTTACCGCACACCGGGCCCCGGCCGGGCAGGCCCCGGCGGGACGGTGCGGGCTCAGCTCGAGTCGGGCGGGCCGGGTCAGGGAAATAACGGCAGCAGCAGGTGCACGTCGCCGAACTCGTGCCACAGGTAGCCGGCCGCGATCGCCTCCCGGTAACACCGGCTCAGCAGCTCGGGCCCGGCGAAGGCGGCGAGCATCCGCAGGTGCGACGATCGCGGCTCGTGCAGCCCGGTGAGCAGCCCGTCGACGGCCCGGACCCCGGCCTGCGGCGTCACCACGTGCGATGTCCAGCCCGCCGACGGCGTCACCCGGCCGCCCGGGCCCGCGGCCGTCTCCAGCGCCCGGACCACCGTGGTGCCCGCGGCGATGACCCGCCCGCCGTGCGCGCGGACGTGGTTGACCAGCCGGGCGGTGGCGGGCGGGACGTCGTAGGGCTCGGGGTACGGATCCTCGTCGGCCTCTAGCGAGGACACGCCCGCGTGCAGGGTGAGCGGGGCGATCAGCACCCCCCGGGCGACCAGCTCGGTGACCAGCGAGGACGTGAACGGCCGGCTGGCGCTCGGCATCTCCGCGCTGCCCGGCCGCTGCGCGAACACCGTCTGGTACGACGCCAGCGGCCAGTCCCGCCTGACGTAGGAGTACCTGATCGGGACGCCGTGCCTGAGCAGGTACGGCACCACCGCGACCGACAGCCTGGCCCGCCACAGCCTGCCGGTCACCCTGCCCTGCAGGGTCAGCACCGCCCCGGCCGGCAAGATGATGGCCTGACCGGGGAACCCAGGGCCGTTCGGGATAGAGATTTCGTCTTTGATCTGGCGCAGTTCGACCAGCCACGCGCCATCGGGCAGCGGGGTCGAGAAGTGGACGGCCAGCCCGCCGGCGGCACGCACCTGCGCGGGCAGCGTGCCGGTGTTGTTG
Organism: Streptosporangiaceae bacterium; assembly: GCA_030045295.1. Next base: position 1,154 of record JASIGD010000036.1, on the reverse strand, counting down.
ACGACCAGCAGGTCGCCCGGAAGTAGCAGGCCCGGCACCGCGCGGAACGCGTGATGGCCGATCTCCCCTGACGAGCGCCGGCTGACCAGCATCCGGACGCCGTCGCGGGCCAGCCCGCGCGCTTCCGGCGGGTCGTGCGCCTCGCGGCCGGCGGGCAGGGTGAAATCGGGCAGGGTGAAATCGGGCAGGATGAGATCGCGCCCGGCGACGTCGGCGGCCATAGGCGTTACCGGTCCGCCGGGATCAGATGCGCGGCGCGGTACCTGCCGTTCGGCAGCCGCTCGGTGACCAGCCTGGTCAGCGCCGGCACCACCGACTCCGGCCGCGGCCGGTCGGATATGTCCTCGCCGGGGAAGGCCTGCTGGTGCAGGTCGGTGCGCAGGTCGCCCGGGTCGACCCACCACACGCGGACCGCGAGTTCCTCGGCGGCCAGCACGTTCGACGCCTGTTCCAGGGCGGCCTTGGCCGCGCCGTAGCCGCCCCAGCCCGCGTAGGCTTCCACGGCCGCGTCGGAGGTGATGTTCAGCACCGCGCCGCCGCGGTCGCGCAGCATGGGCAGCATCAGCTGGGTCAGCGCGATGGGCGCGATCACGTTCACCTCGAACGCGGTGCGCAGTTCGCTCACCGGGTAGTCGGCCAGCGCGGGCAGCGGGTGCGCGCCGAGCGTGCCCGCGTTGTTGACGAGCAGGTCGAGCCCGCCCGCGGCCGCGGCGGCCTGCCGGAGCGCGGCGCGGTGCGCGGGGTCCGTGACGTCCCCGGGAATGGCCGTGACGGTCCCGCCGTGCCAGCGGATCTCGGCTGCCGCGGCGTCAAGCGCCAAGGCATCCCGGGCGTCGATGATGAGGGCGTAGCCCTCGCGGGCCAGGCCGGCCGCGAGCGCCCGGCCGAGCCCGCGGGAGGCCCCCGTGACCAGAGCTACCTGGGTTTCCATGCCTTCGACGCTAGGCAAAGGAGCCCGGGACCGCATCGGCCGCCCGCCCCGATCGGCCTAGGCCGATGGTCGTAGGACCGGCGCCGGATGCGCGGGCCGCCCCGCCCGGCTAACGTCGATCCGGTGAGCGATGGGCTGGACGAGCTCTACCAGGTGAGCCAGGCGGTGCTGTCCGTCACCAGGCAGATGCCCGTCCGGGACGTGCTCCAGGTGATCGTGCGGT
>JASIGD010000329.1 GCA_030045295.1 Streptosporangiaceae bacterium | reverse complement strand
ACCTGAGCACCGGGGGCCGGTCCCACGCACTTCTTAGTCCCCGCCGGGAAGACGTCGTAGTTATAGGTGTCGTCGTAGTAGAAGCCGGTGACGCCCGGACTGCCGCCCGTCATCAGGCCGACCGTGGCCGGGAACGAGTCCGACGGGATCGTCGTCGTGGCGTTGCTGTACTCGATGCCCTCACGTACCAGATCCGCCAGCGCCGAATTTGGATACTGGCGCACGTACCACACAAGATCCTGCTGGTGCATCCCGTCTACCGTGAGCAGCAGCACGTGCCTGATCGGGCTGGCAGCCGGCGCGGTATCCGCTCCGGCGCTGCGGCTAACGGCCGCTGCTGCGGGCGGCGCGGCTCCGCCGAGCAGAGCTGCCACGCCAGACGCGGCAACTATCGCCAGAATCTTGGTTTTCCGCATGCTTCCTCCAGAAAGGCGCTGTTAGTCGCCCCGTGCTCGTCCTACGTACCAGACCGAGGCAACGGCCAAGTGACAGGCGCGCCAACATCCCGGACCTATCAGCTCACCGGGCCGGAGCGGGCAATACGACTCGGGCTGGCCGTGTCCGCGTGAGGTACCTCCGGGGGACGGACGGCGTAGCTGAGCTCCCCGCTATCCGCTCATCAGCATGCAGATCCGGGTGACATCAGCGCGCAGGTCGACCTGGTCGGTTTGCCTTGACTGACGACCTGCGGAGAGCCGTCGGCCGAGCAGAATCAGGCGGATCTTTTGCGCGGCTGCCACCGGCGCCGACTACGCTCTGCTATCTCCGTCCGCCCGCCACTTCGGCTATCGGGCTCCGCAGCGTCGCGCCTGGGTGCTGGGCGCCAGGGCCGGGAGGCCGCCCTCAGCGAGCTATCGGCACCTCTGCTCATGATCCACGACATGCCTCACCGCATCCAGATCCGAGCGTCAACCAGTGTGCGGGCTATCCCGCCCGGTGACGGCGAGAGTCCGGGCGATGCTGTCAGCAAAGCGGGGAAGGGCATCGGGGTCGCCGGCGCTGCGCGTCGGGTTGAGTTCGCCGATCGACAGCGCCCGCACCCGCGGATCTCGCGCGGCCAGCGTGAGCGCCTGCTCGGCTTGACCGAGGGTGGGCCCGGTGTTGCGGCCGCCCGTATCTTCTGCCAGCGGGGCATCGGTGAAGTCCAAGACGTCGACGTCGATGTGGACCGCGACCGGGCCAGCCGGGAGGTGATCAAGCGCGGCCGTGGCGGCACCAGCTGGATCGGCGGCCAGGGCCTGACTGGTGGCCGCGTAAAGGCCCAGCCGGGCAGCTTGCTCGCGCTCCCAGTCTGTCGCCCGCTGCGGCTGCACCCCGAGCCATGCCACCTGGGAGGGCTCCAGCAGCGGCCGGGGGCCGAACGCGTCGGTGAGGCTGTCCACGCACCCCGGCAACGCCAGCGCGTGTGCCAGGCCCATCCAGTCCAGGGCGCCATCAGTCGTGCTGTCCGGGGTGTTGATGTCGTAGTGGCGGTCGACGTACAGCAACCCCGGGGCGCCGGTCCCGAGGCGACGCAACGCCGCCATGACCCCGAGCGCAATGGTGCAGTTGCCGCCGAGGACCAGCGCAAAGTCGCCGCGCGCCAGTACCGGCTCGAGCCGGCCGGCCAGCGCGCGCAGCGACGCGGCCGCCGGGCCGGCGTTCTGGGCCAGCGGGTGCTCCCGGTCAGGTGCCCATACCTGCACGGGCAGGTCCCCCTCGTCACGCACCTCAAGCCCCGCCGCGGCGAGCCTGGCGGGCAAGCCAGCCGAGCGCAGTGCCGCGGGCGCCAGATCCTGGCCGGCCGCGTAGCTGGCGGCGCTGCTCGGCACCCCCACGATTGAGATCCGGCTCACCGGGTGAGCATACCGACCTGCGCCACAGCACAGGTCACCCTCACCGGCGAAACCGCGAACCAAGATCGCGAGCGAGGACCAGCCCGCCGCCAGACTCCTGAACGATCAAGACGACAACGCTCACGGAGTACGTGGACGTGGCCGAGGTCTCGTGCCGTGCCCGTGGGCAAGACCCTGTCCGCGGCATAGTAAGTCGGCGAGCCAACAGTGGCGCATAGGACTCTCGGGGTCCTGCTGGCGCACGCTTGCGACGACTCCATGCCCGGCGGTGCTTCTGCCGAGGCCATCGCAATCAGTTCGCCGTTGCCGTGGATAGGCCAGGTCCTCGCCTGGGCTGCGGGACTCAGCGGTCCAGGGCGATGCGTAGCACGGCGGCGAAGGCGGCGGGGTCGGTGATGAAGCCGTCGTGACCGCCGGGGAAGGTGACCGGTGTGGTCCCGACCCGCCCGGCTGCGGCCACGGCGGCCCGGCCCGCCATCATCTGGCCGGACTGGCTCCCGACGCCGAGGAGAATGCGGGTGGGTGCAGCGCGGAGCGCGTCAAAGTCGAGCTCATGGCCAACGCAGGCGGTCATGTGCAGTCCGAGCAGCGGATCGTCGCGGGAGCCGTCGTCCTGCGTGGGCAACCCGAAAGCGGCCGGATCAGGAGCGGGCTGCCCTGGGAAGCCAGGCGGGATCGGGCCCGCGTGGCTGACCAGCGCGATGAACTTGGCCATCGCCGGGCCGTAACCGCTGCGCTGGTACGTCTGGCGGATGTCGGCACACGCGGCCAGCACGCACTCACGGTCCGGCAGCTCTTGGGCGTTGGGCGGCTCGTGCGCCACCAGAGTGCGGACCAGCCGGGGATGCCTGGCCACTAGGGCCAGCCCATTGACCGCGCCACCGCTGCTGGCGAAGACGTCGGCCGGGCCGGCGTCCAGCGCCTGGATGAGCCGGCGCAGGTCTTCGGCGTGCTCGCCAGGCGCAGACCCTGGCGGCTGGCTATCGGTGCGCTGGCTGCGCTCGGTCCCGCGGGGGTCGTAGGTCACCACCATCCGGTCGGCGAACTGCTCAGCCAAGGCGGCGAAACCGGAGGCTCCCATCGGCGCCCCGGCGAGCAGCAGGACCGGGTGCCCCGCGCCGCCGTTGTCCCGCACCTCGTAGACCAGCACGGCGCCCGGCGCCTCCAGCGTGTACGTCGTCGGCTCGCTCATGATGGCGGACCCCTTCCCCAGGCTGATCGTTCGTGCCCATGCGAACCGGCGCTGGCCAGGAACCTCACTGCCCTGCCGCCCGGCCCTGATGTTCCCGGCCAACGGTACGCCGGACCCCTGACAATGGCGCCGTCGTCGGCCGTGACCGGTGGACGGCGCCGGCCAAGTCCCGGCAACGACTCGCAAGCCTAGATTCGGACGTCTCAAGGTCACTCGCGACCTAACCCTGACCGTCGTGACCTTCACCTAGACCGGGCATCGTTTCTGATCTTGATCCGTCCCTTCGTCACCCTTGAACTGTGATCGATCTCGGTTTCATACCCCATGCACCATGTGATGAGCATGGGCAGTTCTGCCGCTTCGGCGGGGGCGGGTCAGCCGGTGACGGTCGTCGCCACGGGAGTAGGCCACGACCTCGAATACATCTAGAAGCCGGTCGACCCGGCCCCGCCAAGGACGCGGCCGACGACAGCCGGGTCAGCGAAAGCGGGGAGAACCGCAAGGCCGGGCGCTCTTGGCGATGTTACGCACAGTAGCAGGATGACCGGACATGGGCGTCTCTGGCGTGGAATGGTTCGTGGAATGGCTTGCCGGATAATTCCAGCGCGGCGAGTGTTATCTGCGATTTTCTGTGTCATCGGTGCAGCTAGCGCGTGCGGTGTATAGGGCCGTGCTTCTCATAATCCGTTAGCCGTGGGTTCGAGTCCCACCCGGCCCACCTGCGGTTATACGGTGCATCCGGCGTTAGCTCGTGGGCCGTTGGTCTGCGCTGGCTCGTCGCCACTCGTGCCAGCTTTCAGGTGGCCGCTGGACGGGGCAGCTACCGGCGGGATGCCCTGCTCAGCACGCCGTCGATCACGACATCGATGGCGAACCGAAACCGTTCGCTGGCATCTCCGGCGACCAGCTGAGCGGCGTGGGCAGTAATGAGCGGAAACTCGCCGGCCGGCAGGCGGGCGAAGTTGGCCGTGACTTCGGCGGCCAGTGCGCTGGGGTCGGTGCGCCGCAGCTCGGCCTCGATGGCGGCGTACGTCACCTGGGCCGCGAGGATGTCGGCCGCCCACGCAGCGTCCTGAGCGTCGAGGCCCCCGGCGAGCAAGATTCCCAGGAGGTTCTCCAGCAGCCGCAGAGCCACTTCGGTCTGTGGCGGGTCGACCATGGTCACTGCGGCCATTCCGGGATGCGTGACGAGTTCCGCGCGCACCCGCTCCAGCAGGTTGTGCAGCTGGGCACGCCACCGTGACGGATCGGGCGTTTCCAGCTCGACCGCCCCGATGATGCGATCGAACATCGCCGCCAGCAGGCCGTCACGGCCGTCGACATAGACGTACAGTGACCCGGCTCCGGTATCCAGGGCGGCCGCGACCCGCCGCATCGACACGGCTTCCAGCCCCTCCGCCGTGAGGATCGCCAGGGCGGCGTCGACGATTGCCTCTTCGCTCAGCGGCGCCTTCGCAGGGCGATCGCGAGTCGAGCGGGGGCGGCCCGATGGCTTCATGTGCGGTGGACCTCCAGGTTCTGCGCAGCGGGGCGGCGATCACGCTTGACCCTATCGCCGTGCCTCACATACAGTGTACGTAACGAACAGTGTTTGTGACAAACGCCGTACGCGATGCTTTCGGGAACGGCTCGCTTCTTCCACGAACCAGAAAACCATCATGAACACCGCCCCCACCCCCATCGGCTCTTGCGCCGGAGCGCAGCTCTACAGCATGCGCTGGATCGTGGCGGCCGTGGTGCTGGCCGCCAACACCATGGACCTGCTCGACGCCACGATCGTGAACGTCGCCGGCCCCTCTATTCACCGCGAACTCGGCGGGGGGGCCAGCACGATCCAGTGGCTGAGCGCCGCCTACACCCTGGCCTTCGCGGTCCTGCTGATCGCGGGGGCACGCCTGGGAGACATCTTCGGCCGCCGCCGGATGTTCCTGCTCGGCCTGGTCGGGTTCACCGGCTTCTCGGCCGCCTGTGCCATCTCGCAGGGCATCGGCATGCTCATCGCCTTCCGCGCCCTGCAGGGAGGCTTCGGCGCCCTGATGATCCCGCAGGGCTTCGGCCTGCTGAAGGAAGTCTTCGACGACGAGGAACTGGGCCGGGCAACCCGCCTGTTCGGCCCGTCAACGGGCCTGGCCCTGCTCGGCGCGCCAGTCCTCGCCGGCGCGCTCATCGACGCCAACCTCTGGAACATCGGCTGGCGGCTGGTCTTTCTCATCAACGTGCCGATCGGCCTCATCGCGCTTCCGCTCGCGACCCGGTCGCTGCCGGGCGGGGTCAGCCACCCCGACCTCAAGCTCGACATCGGCGGCGTCTGGCTCGTCGGCCTGGCGCTCGTGGCGATCATCTACCCGCTCATCCAGGGCCAGGCCGACGGCTGGCCAGCCTGGACGTTCGCGCTGCTCGCGGCCGGGGCGTTCCTGCTCTACGTCTTTGTGCGCTACGAGCGACGCCGCAGCCACAACGCCCTGATCGAGCCATCCCTATTTGCAAACCGTATGTACCTCAGCGGCATCGCGGTCATGCTGTCCCTCTTCGGCGCCTTCGGCGGACTGCTGCTCTGCGTGTCGCTGTACGGCCAGCTCGGCGAAGGGTGGTCGCCGATCCACGCCGGCCTCACCCTGACGCCGATGGTCGCCGGCCTGATCGCGGGCATGCTCGTGTCGGGCATGCTCGTCCAGCGGCTCGGACGCCACTTGCTCCACATCGGCATCCTGTTCATCGCCGCCGGCGCCACCACGCTCGCCCTGACGCTGACTGGCGTGCACAGCGCCTCGACCTGGGACCTCGTTCCCGGCCTGCTCCTGGTCGGTGCGGGAGTCGGCATCGTGCTCGGCCAGCTCATCCAGTTCATCATCGCCGCGGTCAGCATGAACGAGGTCGGATCAGCGTCCGGCGTCATGGAAGCATCGCAGCAGCTGTCGACCTCGCTCGGCGTCGCGGTCCTCGGCACCATCTTCTTCGCGATGTTCGAACACCACCCCGCGACCGACGCTCTCCGGATTACCTCCTGGGTCTGCCTCGTCCCCCTGGCAGCC
>JASIGD010000328.1 GCA_030045295.1 Streptosporangiaceae bacterium | reverse complement strand
CCGCGTGCCCGCGCGGCACCTCGCCGCCAGCCGACCGGTCGCCACCGGGCTCCGGCTCGCCAACGGGTTCCGGCTCGCCACCGGGTTCCGGCTCGCCAGCGGGTTCCGGCAGCTCGCCGCGCACGGCGTCCGGCTCCAGGTACGGCACCCCGTACACGGCCACGGGCCCGTGCGCGTCTTCCAGCATGACCGGCCTGGCCAGCGCGCCGGGCCGGGTGCGCAGGTGCACTCCTGCCTGGTCCAGCAGGCCGCTGCCGAACCCGAGCCGGCGCGCGGAGTCGTGGTTGCCGCTGATCAGCACGATCCTCGCCCCCGTGGCGTGCAGCCGGAGGAGGGCATCCTCGCACAGCTCTACGGAATCGAGCGGCGGGACCGCGCGGTCGTAGACATCCCCGGCGACCAGCACCACGTCCACCTTCTCGGCGCGGGCCGTGGCGACCAGATGGTCGAGAAATGCGGCCTGCGCCGCACGCAGGTCGGCCCTGTGCAGCGACCGTCCCAGATGCCAGTCGGAAGTGTGCAACATGAGCATGGCCCGGACCATAGCGGAGGGGACCGACATTACGCGGCATATGACGCCGGCAGTCGCGCGAAGTTGCGTAACCTTGCTGGGCATGGGCATGAGTGCACCGCGGCGGCGCCGGCCGGGCGCCGCCGCGGCGGCCGTCGGGGTGGCGGCCGTGCTGGTCACCGGGCTGCTGAGCGCGTGCAGCTCTTCTCCCCAGCCCCAGACCACCGCGAGCGCCTACCTCAGCGCCTGGGCGGCGCGGAACTGGGGCGCGATGCGGCAGCTGACTTCGGATCCGCCTGCCGATTTCACGGCGGTGAACGAAGCGGCGTTCACTGACCTGTCGGTCCGGCAAGCCAGCTTCACCGCGGGCACGATGAACACGACCGGGTCGACGGCGGCCGAACCGATCACCGAGCGGCTCACCCTGAGTGGCCTGGGCACGATCACGATCAAGTCCGAACTGCACCTGGTCCAGGTCCAGGGACGGTGGCTGGTCCGCTGGTCGCCCGCCACGATCGCGCCGCCGCTGCGAGCGGGCGATCAGCTGTCGGTACAGACGACCTGGCCGGCCCGCGCGCCGATCCTCGGCGCGGGCGGGACTCCGCTGACCACCCAGGGGCAGGTGGTGACGATCGGAGTGGAGGGGGCCCGGATCAAGGATGCCGCCGCGGTCCAGTCCGCGCTGGTCGCGGCCGGCGCGACCGCGCAGGAGGCGAGCAGCGCGATCGCCGCGGCCAGGGTCCACCCGACGTACTTCGAGCCGGTATTCACCGTGTCCCAGGCGCGCTACAACCAGCTCGAGCCGACCATCTACCCGATCCCCGGCACGGTGTTCCAGGCGGGCTCGGCGCGCAGCGCGATCACGCCCGGCCTGGCCGCGGGGATCGTCGGCACGGTCGGGCCGATCACCGCGCAGGAACTCGGCGAGCTGGGCGCGCCCTACGACGCGCAGAGCGTCGTGGGCCAGACCGGCCTGGAACAGGCGGATGAACGCCAGCTGGCCGGGCAGCCGGCGGCGACGGTCGCGGTCGTCAACGGCAACGGCGTGAGCATCGCGACCCTGGCCAGGCTGCCGTCACACCCGGGGACCGCGGTCCAGACCACGATCAACGCAGGGGTGCAGCAGGCCGCCGAGGCGGCGCTGGCCGGGGAGGACAAGAGCGCCGCGCTGGTCGCCGTGAACGCAACCACCGGGGCGGTGCTGGCGGCGGTCTCCGCCAACTCCGGCGGCTTCGACCAGGCCATCGACGGCGGCTTCCCGCCCGGCTCGACCTTCAAGGTGATCACCTCGACCGCGCTGATCACCCACGGGCTCACCCCGCAATCGGCGGCGAGCTGCCCGAGCACCGCGACGGTGGACGGCGAGGTGTTCCACAACGCAGAGGGTGAGGCGCCGGTCAGCACCATGCTGCAGGCCTTCACCGAGTCGTGTAACACCGCCTTCATCCGGCTGGCCACGAGCAACCTGACGCCGTCGGACTTCCCGGCCACCGCGGCGATGTTCGGGCTGGACAAGACGCTGCACATCGGGCTGACGGCCTTCAACGGCTCGGTTCCGGAGCCCTCCGACGAGGCTGACCTGGCCGCCACGGCGATCGGGCAGGGGCGGGTCCTCATCTCGCCGCTGGCCATGGCGATGGTCGCCGCGGCCGCCGACACCGGGACCGTGCGCTCGCCGCAGCTGGTCCTCGGCGCGTCCGCCGGCGGCGCGTCGGGCACCACGCCGGGGGGCAGCGCGAGCACGAGCCAGCTGCCCGCGGCGGTGGTCAGCGGCCTGCACGAAATGATGGCCTCTGTCGTCGCGCAGGGGACGGCGGCGGGCCAGGGCCTTCCGGCCGGCACCTACGCCAAGACCGGGACCGCCCAGTACGGCACGAGCAACCCGCTGAAGATCGACGCCTGGCTCATGGGCTTCAAGGGCGACATCGCGTTCGCGGCGCTCGTCGTCAACTCCAGCGGGAACGGCGGGCCCACCTGCGGGCCCATCGTGGCCAGGTTCCTCGACGGGCTGAGCTCGGCTCCCTAGTCCGCGGGGGCGGCGGCCAGCCAGGCGTCGACCTCGGCCAGCCACCGCCGCTTGTCCGCGTCCGCGGCGAAGCAGGCCTCGAACGAGTTCCGGGCCAGCGCCGCGAGCTGGCCCGGGTCAAACCCGAACGCCTCGCGGACCGCCGCCAGGTTGTCGTCCACGTACCCGCCGAAATAGGCCGGGTCGTCGCTGTTCACGCAGGCGAGCAGCCCGGCCTCCAGCATGCCGGGAAGGACGTGGTCGGCGAGCGTGTCCACGACGCGGAGCGCCACGTTGGACAGCGGGCACACGGTCAGCGCGATCTGCTTGTCACGAAGCTCGGCGACCAGCCCGGGATCTTCCATGGAGCGCACGCCGTGGTCGACGCGCTGCACGTGCAGCAGGTCAAGCGCCTCGCGCACGTAGTCCGGGCCGCCCTCCTCCCCCGCGTGCGCCACCAGCCGCAGTCCTTCGGCCGCGGCCAGCTGGTACACCTGCTCGAACAACGCAGGCGGGTATCCGACCTCTGTCGAATCGAGCCCGACGCCGATGAACTTGTCCCGGAACGTCAGCGATTCGAGCAGCGTCTGACGGGCGGCATCGGCTCCCAGGTCACGCAGGAAGCAGAGGATCAGTTCGGCGGATACCCCGTGCTCGTGGCCGCCGTCGGCCAGCGCGGCGGTCAGCCCGCCGAACACCGCGCCTAGCGGGACCCCGTGGCCCAGGTGCGTCTGCGGGTCGAAGAAGATCTCCGCGCGGCGCACCCCGGCCGCCGCGGCCCGGGCCAGGTACGCGCGGGCCAGGTCGTAAAAGTCCTGCTCGGTGCGCAGCACGCGCATGTTCGCGTAGTGCTGGTCGAGGAAGGCCTGCAGGCTGCCGAAGCGGTACCTGGCGCGCAGCTCGCCGACATCCGTCGTCGGCAGCGCGATCCCGTTGCGTGCCGCCAGGCGGACCAGCAGCTCCGGCTCGAGCGTGCCTTCGATGTGAACGTGCAGCTCAGCGACAGGCAGCATGCGCGCCCCTTCCCGTGCCGCGTGCCTCACCCGACCGTGGCCGGTAAGGCATCAGCCGTTTCGGTCCTGGCGAGATTGTGCCCCATCGAAGTGGTGATTGTTTCTTCTCCCCTAACGAACGGTGGTGCTTCGGCCGCCGGCTGGCTGTTGCCGCTACCAGCCTGGTCAACGGGGCCCGCTTCGCGCTACTCGCGGCGCGCCAGGCTCACCGTTCGGGCTTACCGGCGCACGGCCAGGTACTGCGCGAGGTCATCGATCACCTCGCGTGCGTCGTCCTCGATACCGCAAATGAACGTGGACCTGCGGCGCCGGAGCACGGGCAGGCCCAGCGCGTACAGGCCCGGGCTGTCGGCCACGCCGCCGTCGTGGCGCAGCTGGCCCTTCGCGTCGGTCACGGGCACGTCCAGCCACCGGTAGTCAGGCCGGAACCCCGTCGCCCACACGATCGCGCAGATCTCGCCGCTTCGCAGGTCAAGCTGCAGCCGAGTCGAATCGGGTACGCGTGTCGGCGCGAGCCGTTCGGGAGGGCCGACCTCGGTCTCGTACCCGCCGGTCCTGGCCCACTCGTCGAACGTGTCCAGCAGGCGCTTCATCTTGAGGTCCGCGAGCGAGAACACGTTGCGCAGCCCGCCGGAGAATAGCGCGCGGCCGTCACGTACAGCCGCCCAGCGGCCCACCAGCTCGACGCCCATCGAGGCGAGCGCGTTGAGATCCAGCGTCGTCCGTTCAGCAGTCCCGACGAGCTGGGGCGAGGGCAGCCGCCGGGCCCGCGTGAGATCCTCGACCTCGTCGTACCGCTGGTCCCACACGCCCGACGCGTCCATCCACCACAGCACATCACGTCCGCGGTACGTGCGCGGCAGGCGCACGTGCTCGCCCACCGAGAGGGTCACCGGCCGGCCCGACCGCTGCAGCTCGGCCGCCAGCTGCACGCCGGTCGCCGACGCCCCCACGACGAGCACGCCGCCGTCCGGAAGCTTGGCGGGGTCGCGGTAGTCGAACGGCGTCAGCTGCTCGACGGACCGCGGCACCGCGTCCTTGAAGGCCGGCACGGCCGGCTGATTGCAGGCACCGCTCGCGATGACGACGGCCCGGCAGCGAATCGCGCCGCGGCTCGTGGTCACGTGGTACCCGTCGTCGGTGCGCCGCACCGACGTGACATCCGTGTCGGTCCGGACCGGAGCACGCGAGGCCGCGGCGAAGCGTTCGATGAACTCGGTCACTTCCCCCATGGTCATGTACCCGTCGGGATCCGGACCGTCGTAGCGAAGACCCGGCAGGCGGCTTAGCCAGTTGGGGGTGAGCAGCCGAAGGGAGTCCCACCGTTCGCGCCGCCAGGAGTTCGCCACCTCGCCGCGCTCGAGCACGATGTGATCGATCGACCGGTTGGTGAGGAAGCGGCTCGCGGCGAGGCCCGCGTGCCCCGCGCCGATGACGACCGTGGTGGCGCGCTCGATGGCTGGCCCCTCAGACGACTTCGACGGTGACGTTCGTCGGGTTCGTGAGAGCGTCGAATACGGCGGAGCGCTTCTGGGACTGGGCCACCAACGCTTCGATGTCCTCCTTGGACGCGTCCGCGTCGATGGTGAACGTCACCTTGATGTCGTTGTAGCCGTTGCGGACGTCGCTGTCGGCGCCGAGGATCCCGCGGATGTCGTGCGCGCCCTGGACCGTCGATTCGACCGAGCGCAGCTGGATGCCGCGGTTTTCCGCGACCGACGCCACGCCTGCGGTCAGGCAGCTCGCCAGGCCGACCAGCAGGTACTCGATCGGCGTGATGCCGTTGTCCGTCGCCGCGAAGACGTCCGGGTGGTCGGCTTGGAACACCGACTCCTCCTTGTGGCTGTGCTCCTCGCCAAGGCCGTAGAAGCTCTGGACCTTGATCTGGCTGTGGACGCCGTGCTGCCACTTGGCGGACGCGCGCCAGGTGAACTGGGCGGCCTCGGGCGCACCCTTCAGCACTTCGCGCGCGTCCAGCAGCGCCTGCACGTTTACTCCGTTGGTGACCGTGGTCATGTCGCGTGATTCCCTTTCGCCTACTTCTCCAGTTTTCCGATGGAGGTACTTGACAATACACTAACCAGGCCGAACTAA
>JASIGD010000327.1 GCA_030045295.1 Streptosporangiaceae bacterium | reverse complement strand
CGAGGTGACCGTTGCCGGCCTCACCGCAGGCGGCGCCGCGCTGCTACTGTTCGTCTCTGAGGAATGCCCCACCTCCGCGATGGCCCTGCGCAGGCTCGGCCCATTGTGCGGGGCCTGGCAGGAGGCCGGGCTCAGCGCCACTGCCGTGTTCGAGGACCCGCTCGAGGTCGCGGTCCGAGTGGCGCGCCGTCTCGGCTGGCAGGCAAGGGTGGCCGCCGAGGACCCGCCGTACCGGGCGTCGCGCGCCTACCGGCTCGTCGCGGTGCCGACGGCGGTCCTCGTCGACCGCGCCGGGACGATCGCAGGCACCGTGACCGGCTGGGACCATGCGGCCCTGGTGGCTCTCATCAGGCGCGCGGGAGCGCTCCTCGGCATCGAGCTCGCGATGCCGGAGGCCACCGAGCCGCTGCTCAAGCCCGGATGCTCGTCCAAGGCCGCGATCGACCCGGAGCTGGCGGCCGCGATCTCGGTCCCCGCCGGGGGCGACGACGTGGAGGAGATGTTCGAGCGCGGCTGGACCGACGGCCTGCCGGTGGTCCCGCCGACCCCGGACCGGGTCGAGGCGATGCTCGGCGGGTGCGACGGCCGGGTTTCCCTCGGCCCCGTCCCGCCCGACATGGGCGAGGCGACGCTGCAGCGGGTCGCGGCCTGCGCGGTGCTGGCCGGCTGCCGGCCGGCCTACTTCCCGGTCGTGGTCGCGGCCGCGCGGGCCGCGCTCGATCCCGCGTTCAACCTCCACGGCCAGGCGGTGACCACCCAGCCCGCCGGGCAGCTGGTGGTCGTGAACGGGCCGGTGCGGGAGACGATCGGCCTGAACAGCGGCATGGGCGCGCTCGGTCCGGGATTCCGGGCGAACCTGACCATCGGCCGGGCGCTGCGGCTGCTCGTTACCCTCACCGGCGGAGCGATGCCCGGCAGGCTGGACCGGGCGACCCAGGGGCAGATGGGGAAGGTCGGGTTCTGCGTCGCCGAGGACGAGGAAGCGACCCCCTGGGAGCCGCTGCACGTCGAGCGCGGTTTCCGGCCCGGCCAGTCGGTCGTCACGCTCATCGGCAGCGACGCGCCGCTGTCGATCTCCGACCACCGCAGCCGCACCCCCGAGGATCTCGCCTGGGTCCTCGCGTGGGCAGCGGCCAGCGCCTGGAGCACCAACTGGTGGCCGCTAGAGGAGCCGTCGGTGTTCGTGATCTGCCCGGAGCACGCCGAGATGTTCCGCGCCGCCGGATGGACCAAACAGCAGCTGCGCCGCTTCATGTTCGATGCGGTGCACAAGCCCGCGGCCGAGCTGCGCCGCGGCGAGACGACCCCGTTCGTGCACGCCGCTGACCCGGCCGCCCAGGTGCCCAAGTGGGCGTCGCCGGAGGCCATCGTCCTGATCGTGGCCGGTGGCGAGGCCGGGCGTTACTCTGCAGTCCTGGGCCCATGCACCGGCATGGGATCCCAGATCGTATCCCGGGAGGTGGGATCGCCGTGGCCGCTGACTACGTGAGCCCGTTCGACGAGCGCGTCCGGGCGGCCGAGCCGCTCGCGCCGCGCCCGGCCAGCATCAGCGGGCGCCGGGTGGTGCTGCTCGACATCAGGAAGAACCGCGGTGCCGAGTTCCTCGACCGGATCGAGACGCTGCTGCAAGCGGCGGGCGCGGCCACAGCGCGCACGACGAAGGAAATCTTCTCCAAACCGGCCGCCCTCGCGCTGATCGGCGACATCGCAGCACGGGCCGACCTGGTCGTGGAGGCCCTCGCCGATTGAGGCTCATGCACGTCGTGCAGTTTGCGTGACCTGGTTCACCTCGAGCGCCGGGGCGTCCCGGCGGTCGGCATCGCGACGGCACCGTTCGCCGACGAAGCCATCGAGCAGGCACGCCGGCTCGGCATGCCGGGCGCCCGCATGGTCTACATTCCCCATCCGGTCCAGCTGCTGACCGACGACGAGCTGCACGCCCGGGCCGATGCCATCTTCCCCGACGTGCTCGCCGCGCTGACCGGCAGCGAGTGAGACCGGTCCCCGGGCGGGTCAGACGCGGTCATCGCCGGCTGGCGCCGGCCTGGCGCACTGCCCCGGCGGCCTGCCGTGCCGCCACGAGAATCGGATCCCACACCGGCGCGAATGGCGGAGCGTACGCGAGATCCAGGGCGGTCATCTCTTCGACCGTCATCCGGTTCCACAGCGCCGTCGCAGCGGTGTCGATCCGCTTGGCCGATCCTTCCTGGCCGACGATCTGCACTCCCAGCAGACGCCCGGTGCGGCGTTCGGCGATCATCTTGACGTTCATCCGCTGGGCACCCGGGAAGTAGCCGGCCTTCGTGGTAGACCGCACGGTTACCGTCACGTATTCGAACCCGGCGCGTATGGCGTCGCGCTCGCGCAGGCCGGTCCGGGCGATCTCCAGATGGCACACCTTGCTCACCGCCGTACCGACCACCCCGGGAAACGTGGCGTAGGAGCCGGCCAGATTGTGCCCGATGACCCGGCCTTGCTTGTTGGCGTGGGTACCGAGCGCCACATGCTGGTACTCACCCGAAACCAGGTT
>JASIGD010000326.1 GCA_030045295.1 Streptosporangiaceae bacterium | reverse complement strand
GCGGCCAAGAAGGCCGGCGACACCCTGGGCGGCGTTGTCGAGGTGCTGGCCTTCGGGCTGCCGCCCGGGCTGGGCAGCTTCGCGCACTGGGACCGCCGACTCGACGCGCGGCTGGCCGGGGCGCTGATGTCCATCCAGGCCATCAAGGGCGTGGAGGTAGGCGACGGCTTCACCACCGCCGCCCGGCGCGGGTCGGTCGCCCACGACGAGATCGAGGCGACCTCCAAGGGCATCACCAGGCGTACCAACCGCGCCGGCGGCATCGAAGGCGGCATGAGCACCGGCGAGGTCATCCGCGTCAGGGCCGCGATGAAGCCCATCTCCACCGTCCCGCGCGCCCTGGACACCATCGACACCGCGACCGGCGTGCCCGCCAAGGCGATCAACCAGCGCAGCGACGTGACCGCGGTCCCCGCGGCGGGCGTGGTGGCCGAGGCCATGGTCGCGCTCGTCCTGGCCGAGGCCGCGGCCGAGAAGTTCGGCGGCGATTCCGTGGACGAGATGCGGCGCAACGCGGAGGGCTACACCAAGGCCCTGGTGGTCTCGTGACCCCGCCCGTGGCGGTGCTGATCGGCCCGCCCGTGGCGGTGCTGATCGGCCCGCCCGGCGCGGGCAAGTCCGCCGTGGGCCCGCTGCTCGCCGCCCGCCTCGGGGTGGAGTTCCGCGACACCGACGCCGACGTCGGAGCCGCCGCGGGCAAGCCGGTCGGCGACATCTTCATCGAGAATGGCGAGCCAGCCTTCCGCGAGCTCGAACGCAAGGCCGCCTCCGGCGCGCTAAGTGAGCACCACGGGGTGCTCGCGCTGGGCAGCGGCGCGGTCCTTGACCCGGGCATCCAGCAGTCGCTCCAGGGCCTGCCCGTGGTCTACCTGGTCGCCGATTTCGGCACGGTCGTCCGGCGCATCGGGCTGGACCGGCCCCGGGTGGTGATCCCGGGGAATCCGCGCGGCAGGCTCCGGGCCATGCTGGAGGAGCGCCGCCCGCTGTACGAGCGGCTCGCCGCGGTCACCGTGCAGACCGATGACTACGATCCCGACGAGCTCGCCGAGCAGATCGCCGCGAAGCTGAACCAGGACCCACCGTGACCGCGACCAGGATCGACGTCAACCCTTCCGACGGCGGCCCGCCGTACCAGGTGGTTGTCGGGGTCGGCGTACTCGGCGAGCTGCCCGGCCTGGTCCCGAAGGACGCGAGGACCGTCGCTGTCATCTACGCCGAAAGCCTGGGCGAGATCGCCCGTCCCGCCTGCGGGGCGCTCACGGCGGCCGGCCTGCAGGTGCACCCCGAGCCCGTGCCGGACGGCGAGGCCGCCAAGACCATCGAGGTCGCGGCGCGGCTGTGGTCCGGCCTGGCTCAGCACAACGTGACCCGGTCCGACTGCATCGTCGGGCTCGGCGGGGGCGCCACCACCGACCTGGCCGGGTTCGTCGCCGCCAGCTGGCTGCGCGGCGTCAGGGCCGTCCTCGTCCCGACCACGCTGCTGGGCATGGCGGACGCCGCGGTCGGCGGCAAGACCGCGATCGACATTCCCGAGGGCAAGAACCTGGTCGGCGCGTTCCATTCACCGGCCGGGGTGCTCGCCGACCTGGCCACGCTCGAGACGCTGCCGCGGGCCGACTACGCCAGCGGCCTGGCCGAGGTGATCAAGGCCGGATTCATCGCCGACCCGGTCATCCTGGACCTGATACGGCAAGACCCCGAGGGCGCTACCGTGCCGCACGGCCGCCACGCCCGCGAGCTGATCGAGCGCGCGATCCGGGTCAAGGCCCACGTGGTGGGCAGCGACCTCACCGAGAAGGGCCCGCGGGAGACCCTGAACTACGGGCACACCCTCGGCCACGCCATCGAGCGGGTGGAGGGATACAAGTTCCGGCACGGCGACGCGGTCGCCATCGGCATGGTGTACGCCGCCGGGCTGGCCTTCCTGGCCGGACGCCTCGACTCGCAGACGTTCGCCATGCACCGCGACCTGCTGGCCAGCGTCGGCCTGCCGACCAGGTACCGCTCCGGCGCGTGGCCCGAGCTGCGGGCGGCCATGGCCGTGGACAAGAAGGCCCGCGGCGCGCGGCTGCGGCTCGTGGTGCTGGACGGACTGGCTCGCCCCGGGATCCTCGACGACCCGCCCGAGCAACTCCTGCGCCAGGCCTACCAGGAGGTGTCCAATTGATCACACAGGTGCTCGTGCTCAACGGCCCGAACCTCGGCCGGCTCGGCGCCAGGGAACCGGAGATCTACGGCTCGGTGTCATTCGAGGAGCTGGCCGAGCTGTGCCGGTCGACCGGCCGTAAGCTCGGCCTGCACGTGGATGTCCGGCAGACCGACGACGAGAGCCAGATGATCGGCTGGGTGCACGAGGCGGCGGACGCCCGGATGCCGGTGGTGATCAACCCCGCCGCGTTCACGCACTACTCCTACGCGCTGCGGGACGCCCTGGCCATGCGCACCGCTCCGCTGGTGGAGGTGCACATCTCCAACCCGGCGGCGCGCGAGTCGTTCCGGCACACCTCGGTGGTGGCCGCGGTGGCGGACGGGACGGTGGCCGGGTTCGGCCTGGTGTCGTACCAGCTGGCTCTGCAGGCGATCGCCGAGCTGGCCGCCGAGGACCCCACCGGTGAGCCAGAACCCGGCCCGCCCGAACCAGCCGAGCCGGCCGGGCCGTGATCGTCCTCGTCGGGTTCATGGGCGCGGGCAAGACCACGGTCGGGAACCTGCTGGCCGCCCGGCTCGGGCTGCCGTTCATCGACAGCGACCAGGTGATCGAGCACCGCGCCGGCCGCCCGGTCCGGCAGATCTTCGCCGAAGACGGCGAGCCCGCCTTCCGGGCCCTTGAGCACCAGGTCGTCACCGAGCTGCTGGACGGCCCCGGCCCACCGTCCGCCGTCCTGGCCCTGGGCGGCGGCGCGGCCGAGCACCCGGGCACCCGGGACCGGCTCACCCGCGCCCAGGTCGTCTACCTCCAGGTCGGGTACGCCCAGGCCCTGCGGCGCGTCGGCGCCGACCAGGGCCGCCCGCTGCTGGCCCGGCCCGACCTGGCCGCCCTCTACGAGCGCAGGCTCGGAGTCTACGCGGGCGTCGCCACGCTGACCGTCCCCACCGACGGCCGCCGCCCGGAGGCCATCACCGAGGACATCCTCGCCCGCCTGGCCGCCGAACCCGCCGCACCTCCGCTCACGCCGTAGCCGTTACTCTCCTTTTATTCAGGCCGAACCGCCCGTGAGGGTTATTCGGAAGCGGCTCGCGAGTATGGGCCTATGGGCCCGTGCGAGCGGTCGCTGCAGGCCGCAGACGCGAACCGTCGCGGGCATCTGAATAGCCTGAACTCCTGAATAGGACACCGTGGTGCTCGCATCCAGGAAGGCTGATCGCATGCGAGTGGGAATCTTTCTGAATTACGCGGGCGGTTTCGCCGAGACCGTGGTGGAGCTGGCCGACTACGAGCGGGCCGGGGCCGACATCGTGTTCGT
>JASIGD010000325.1 GCA_030045295.1 Streptosporangiaceae bacterium | reverse complement strand
GCAGCTGAGATCCTGAGCAGCAACGAGGAGGCGGGAGCTTGGCCACGTTCGTTTTGGTCCACGGCGCCATGCACGGCGGCTGGTGCTGGCGCGAGGTACGGCAGAGGTTGTCCGGGAACGGGCACGAGGTCTACACGCCCACCTTGACCGGCCAGGGTGACCGCCGCCAGGCGCTGACGCCGGAGGTCGGGATACCGACTCACGTCAGCGATGTGGCAGAGCTGTTGTGGTTCGAGGATCTCACCGATGTCCACCTGGTGCTGCACAGCTACGCGGGCATCCTGGCTGGCCCTGTCGCGGAACGGGCGGCGGGCCGGCTGTCCTCGGTGATCTACCTTGCGGCGTTCGTCGCCGGACCGGGCCAGTGCCTGCTGGACGTCGAGCCCTCCGATGTCGCGCAGCGTTATCGCGACCTGGCCGCGTCGGGCGGCGACGGCTGGGTCTTGCCCGCCTCGCCGCAGTTCCTGGAGCAATGGGGCGTTACCGACCCGGCCCTGCGGGCCAAGGTGGGACCGCGGCTGACCGATTTCCCGTTGCGCTGCCAGACCGATCCCGTCGTGTTTGACCCCGGGACCCTGGACCAGATCCGCAAGGTCTACGTCAACCACACCCAGCCGCCGCTGGCCAGCCTACGGGCGTCGTTCGACCTCGCGGTCGCCGCCGGATGGGAGACCCACCAGCTTCCCTACGGCCATGACCTGATGCTGGCCGCGCCCGAGGATACCGCCGCGCTTCTTGAAACCGTGGCCCGGCGGCCCCGCTGACGGGGCAGCAAGACCACCCGGTGCAGGCGGTCTGGCTCCCGGCCGGCTGCTGCGGCCGCTGGGGCCCGCGCGGCAAGGGCTTCCTGACCCGGCGCTCAGGCAGAACCTCCGCAAGGTCGCGGCCTATGGCGCGACGGCGCTGGTCGGTGTCCTTTCGCCGGTGACCGGCTGATCGTCACGTTCGCCCTCGTGGCCGCCGGCAGCGGCCGGAACCGCGAGTGCATGCCTGTCCGCCGTGGGACCTTGAACCCTGCTCAGGAGGTAGATCATCGCGGACAGCCCCAGCACCGGGTACCAGATGCACGCGGCGACGGCGTTAGCGGGGTGGGGAAGGGCAGCCGGCCACAAAACGAGCGCTGCCCATTTCAAGGCGCGTCCCCACCTGCTTCTGGCGAACCGCATGCCGCCCTCCTCCGTCCCTCGTGGCCCGGAAGCCTACTCTCGGCACGCCCCACGTGTTCCTGTTTCCTCATAATTCGAGCCGCCTAGTTACCGGCCGGCCAGGGCCGCCGCAGCGGCCAGCCTGACTGGCGCGGCGGTCGTGCCGCGTCGCCTGGATGGCCGCCGGCGGGTGCCGCGCGGTGCGTACGAGCTGGGGAATCGAGGTCAGACCGCGGCCGGCTGGCGCCATTGCTCGACGTAGCGGCGCAGCTGCTGGCGCCCGTGCAGGCCGCACTTGGCGTAGATGTTGCCCAGGTGGTACTCCACCGCCTTGCGGCTGATGAACAGCTCGGCCGCGATCTCGGGATTGGACAGCCCCTTCCCGACCAGGTGGGCCACCTCGGTTTCCCGGCTGGTCAGCGCCAGCACGGGCTGCTTGCTCGCCGGGTCAGCCGGAAGATGACACGCCGCCAGCTCCTCTTCGGTCCGGGCGATGAACGGCGCGGCGCGCAGCGCCAGGTACAGGTCGTTGGCCCGGCGCAGCCGCTCGACCGCGTCCTTCCGGTTCCCCGTGCGCCGCAGCAGCCGGCCGTGAGCCAGCAGCAGCCGGGCCAGGTAGAACGGGCTCTGGGTGCTGGCGGTGTCCTCGCCGCGCCGGTAGGCCTGCTGGGCTTCTTCGGGGCTGTCCCGGAGTTCGGCCAGCCACCCGTCCAGCCAGGCCAGGACCGATTGCATGTAAGCGACCTGGCCGCTGGTGGCGCGCAGCTGATCCAGGACGGCGGCGGCCCGGTCGGCTTGGCCCGAGCCGATCAGGCCCTCGGCCAGCAGCGGGCGCCACAGCACCGCGTCCCGTCGGCCGCGGCCGTCCAGGGCCGCGGCGTCGCGCCAGTGACCCAGCGCGTCGGCCATGCCCAGGTAGTCACCGGCCGCCTGGCCCACCAGGGCCCGGGCCATCGCGGCGTACAGCCGTTCCTGGCCGTAGTCCAAGCTGGCCGCTACCTCTTCCGCCAGCCCGGCGTACTGCTCCGCTTCCTCGGTCGCTCCCCGCCCAGCCGGCACGCAGGCCGCGGCCAGGTACAGCAGGGGCAGGTCGAAGCGGCGCGCGTGGATGGCGGCGGCCGAGAGCCCCTGCTCGGCGGTGAGCAGCGCATCATCCCACTGGCCGGCCAGGTAGTGGGCCAACGTCAGGTAGCCGTAGGCGCGCTGGCCGAGGGCGAGGGTGGCGCCACGGCGAACCATCTTCAGGCTGGCGGTCATGTCGGCCACGGCCTGGCTCAGGTCTCCGGCCCCGACCCGGAACACCCCTCGCCATGACAAGCCGTCCACGTCGATCAGATCGACCCGGGCCGGGTCAGCGTCCAGGTACTCCAGCTCGGCCAGCGCCTCGCGCGGGCCGACCGCCTGAGAGACGCCGACGGCGACCCGGGTGCGCGTCTGGCGGGCGGCCGCCGGATCCAGGCAGCCGGTGCCCAGCGCCCACCGCCCGAGCGTCACTGTCTTGTCCCCCTCCCCCCGCAGCGTGTAGGTGCCCGCCAGGCGGGCCGCGATGCTGGCGGCCAGCGGCTGGCTGGCCGGGTCGTTCCGCGCCTCGGCCAGCGCTTGGCCGTAGAGCCGCTCCGCCTCGCCGAGCTGGCCGTCGGCTTCAGCCATCGCGCCCAGCACGCAGCTGCGCAACGGCGACAGCGCCGCCGCCTCGACCGCCGGGCGCAGGGTCACGCCCTGGCCCTCGTCGGCCAGATACAGCGCCGCGGTCAGCAGGCGCCGTTCTCGGCCGGCCCGGGCCGGGGAGATGTCTGAGGCCCACCGCAGGTGGGTGGCGGCCAGCATCATGTGGTCGTCGGCCGCTTCCTCGCCCGCCAGGCGCTCCAGTTCAGCGGCCAGACTCTCATCGGGGCGGTCCAGGGCGGCCACCCTGTGCTCCCACGACGCTGACTCGCTGACAAATGAGGCGGCCCGAGCGTGCAGCAGGCGACGCCGCGCGGCGGTGATCCCGGCGTAGATGGCGTCCCGGACCAGCAGGTGGCGGATCTCGACCGGGCACGTTGGCTCGTCTGGCCACCACTCCACCAGGCCGACGGCGACGGCCGGCTCGGTTAGCGCGCCGGGCGAGTCGACCTGCGCCGCCTGGCCGAGTTGGGCCAGGGGCAGGCGCAGGTTCAGCACCGACAGCATCTCGACGATGCTCCGGGTCTCCGGCGGCAGCGCCCGGATATGATCGCCGACCGCGGCGGCCAGCGACGGGGGCAGCGCCGGCGGCCGCCCCGGAGCCCGCAGATCAAGGCCGGACCCCTCGCTGAGCGCCGCCCGCAGGTACAACGGGTGTCCCCCGGTCCCCCGGTACAGCCTCTTAACCACCTCACCGCCCAGCGCTCCCATGTCGAGCGCAGCCGCCAGCGCCGCCACCTCGTCCAGGCTCAGCCCGCCCAGCGGCACCGGTGCCCTGTTCTCTACGCTCAGCAGCAGCCGCTGCGTCGCCTCGTCGAGCCGGTCGCTGGGTCCGCGGTACATCACCACGGCCAGTACCGGGTCGACCGACAGCCGCCGCAACATGAACGTCAGGGCCTCCACCGACCGGCGGTCGGCCCACTGCAGATCGTCGATCACCAGCGCCACCGCCTGCGTGGCCTGCTGCCCTCCCACGACCTCCAGCAGGTGCGCCCCCACCGCGAACGACGAGGCAGCTGGGCCTGCCCCGTCCGTTGACGGAACCGTCGGGACGGCATCTCCGGCAGCGCGGAGCAGCTGGTCGACAATGCCGAAGTCCAGATCGGTCTCGGCCTGGTCGGCGCGAGCCCACAGTACCTTCAGGCCAGGAGCCTGGGCCAGGCACCGCCGCGCCAGCGCCGTCTTCCCCATTCCGGGTTCGCCCTCCACGGCGACCAGCCACGGCTGTCCTGCCTCCACCCGGGAGATAACCTCCGCAACACGCGCGAGCTCCTCCTCCCGGCCCACGAAGACGTCGAGCGGCACCCGCCGGTCCTGCATGCCCTACCTCATTCCCGCCTGCGATCCCGGATGGATACGAGCGTAATCCTTGGCCAGCACGGCATTCCATTCCTGGCGAACCTGGCTTCAGCCGTGGCGCGGGGGCGGACGTCTTCCCGAGCCCGCCGGCCGAGCGCCGATCCGGACGGTACCCTTCCGCGGCTGGCTCCGGCTCATCGACCCGGCTGCGGAGCCGTATCCGGGGCCTGAGCAGACAAGATCAGCAGGTCGAGAATGCGCACCTCAGTGAGGTCGTAACCGCGCCTCGCGAGCTCCTGCCGGACCGCTCGCACCGCCGCCCGGTTGCGGTCCAGGTCGCGCTGGTAACCGCGCACGAGGCCGAGCGCGCGCTCTTCGAACCGAGCCCGGGCTCCGAGGTCGTCATCCTGCAGGTACTTGCGCACGATGCTGTCCAGCATGGGGATCAGCGCCGGCCGCTTCGGATACAGCGCCTTGGTCGTCTTCGCCAAGCCGACCCCGCGGATGCCGGCGAACGCGCCGAACAGCTGCCGCAGCGGCAGCCACGGCACGCCATCCGCCGGTGCGGCCAGCGACGCGCCCGGCGCGATCAGCCGCAGGGCGCGCTCGATCGCGCCGCGCCGCTCCAGGATCGCCGCGATCTCGGCCGCTGAGATCCGGGCGCCGCCCCGGTTCGCCAGCCTGAGGTCCGGTTCGCCGAAGGACCCCGCCCGCGCCGCGCCGCTGACGTCGAATCGCCCGTAGGCGAGCAGCAAGCCGGCCACCACCGGCACGGGATCCTCGATCTCGGCGCCCCCCCGGAGGACCACCGGCCGGACAGCACCCGTCGTCACCCGGTCATCGTAGGTGACCGCCCGCCAGCCGGGGTGCGCCGGCGTCATGTTGCGGCAGACCGGGGCGTCCTATTGTTGGGGTGTGCCGAGCGGACCGCGGTTGCGCCAGGTGGCCCTGGCCGCGCGGCTGCGACCAGGTGGCTGGCGCAGGGTGACCGGCCTGGGAGCCGAGGAAGGATGACATGACGGCGCTCGATACGGGGACCGAGGATCTGCGGGCCGAGATCGACGACGGCGTGGCCGTGATCACCATGAACCGGCCGGACCGGCGCAACGCCCTCTCGCACGCCATGGTGTCCGCGCTGGGGGCGGTCCTGGCCCAGGTGGAGACCGACGAAGCGGTTGGCTGCGTCGTGCTCACCGGGGCGGGCGGCGCCTTCTGCGCGGGCGGCGACGTGAAGGACATGGCCGCCCCGCCGGCGGACCGCGAAGACGGTGCCGGGCGGTCACTCGACGCCCTCATCCACCGCCAGCGACTGAACCAGCGGGCCACCAGCGGCCGGCTGTGGAGCATGCCCAAGCCGACGATAGCCGCTATCGGGGGACCTGCGGCCGGGGCCGGCCTGTCACTGGCGCTGGCCTGTGACCTGCGCTACGCGGTGCCCGGGGCGGTGCTGACCACCGCGTTTGCCAAGGTCGCGTTCGCCGGAGACTACGGCGGGACCTGGTTTCTCACCCGGCTGGTGGGCAGCGGCCAGGCCAAAGAGCTCTACTACTTCTCCGAGCGGCTGAGCGCCGAGGACGCCCGGCGGCTCGGGATCGTCAACGCCATCTTCCCGCCGGCCGATTTCGAGCGGGAGGTCATGGAGCGCGCTCACCGGCTGGCGCGAGGGCCGGCTGTCGCTTACCGCTACATGAAGGAGAACCTGAACCGGGCGGTATCCGGCGAGCTCGGGGACTGCATGGACCTGGAGGTGACTCACCACGTGCATACCGGCCTCACCGAGGATCACCGCGAAGCCGCTCAGGCCTTCATGGACAAACGCGAACCGCGTTTCCGCGGTCGGTAGCCCGCGCCGGGCAGGCGGCCGTCAGGCGGCGATCATGGAATTCTGCCGGGGGGCCGCGGCGGGCTCGGCAGCCAGCTCGGGAACCGGAACGTGGACCCAGCCCTGGCGCCTGCGGCCTGCGACCTTCACCCGGACGAGCGGCTCGTAGGTGTGTCCCGGTATGCCCTCGTACCCGTGCCGCACGATGGACCAGTAGATGTCTTCGGAGACCACCAGGACCAGCGGCGTCGCCGCCTGGCGCAGGCACTCCTTCAAGCGGCGGGCGTCGAGCAGCCGGAAGGCGACGTCCAGCGCCTCGCCGAAGTAGCCCTTGCCGTCGTAGTGAACCTCGCCCGCATGGACCACGACCCTGAGCCTGAGCTCACGCCGGCACCGTTCGGCGCTGGCCAGGCTGGCGTTGCGGTCGGCCAAGAGCGTCACCAGGGCGGGGATCAGCGGGTTGAGGAGCAGGGTCTTCGGCACCTCGTCGGCCGGATGGACCAGCGCCAGGACGCCGTCGCCGCGGTCGGTCAACGGGTCACAGTACTGGTCGCTGATGCCAGCCGTCCGCATGGCCGTGCCGAGCAGGCGGTAAGCCTCGTGCCGGAGCTCTTCCCGGATCGGGTCCGTCCGCGCGGGGCTGGTGGATCGCTCGATGTCGATCGCGATGATGCTCCGGTGTACCGGGACACTGTGCATGACTCCCTCCAGCCCAGTAGGGTTCGGCCTACTGCCTCGGTCGTCGGGTAGGGGGTGGCCTACCGCTTCGATTGTCCGATAGCGTAGGTTCCGCTGCAAGTTTCATCGGGAGATCTAACGGATAATTCTTTGTGTCCTTCAGTGCACGTATCTATGGCCGATGCGTTAGGATTAGCACTGCAGGATTCGGGAATCCTTATACGTTGTCCCCGGGGAGGGTGGACAGGTTGCCTGACGCCGCCAGTCCGACCGTCCGCCGCCGCAGTCTCGCCGCTGAGCTGCGCCGGCTGCGCGAGCTCGCCGGGCTGACCGGCGATCAGGTGGCGGAGGACATGGGCTGGTCCGCCTCCAAGGTCTCCAGGATCGAGAACGCGCGGACCGCGCCGCGCGCGTCCGAGGTCAGGAAGCTGCTCGCGCTGTATGGCGCCGAGGACCGCTCCGCCGAGCTGCTCAAGCTCGTCCAGGAGGCGGCGCGCAAGGGGTGGTGGGAGGCTTACTCGCCGACGCTGCCACCGGAGTATTCGGTCTACATCGGGCTGGAAGCCGAAGCCCGCTCCGCGTCGAACTGGGCGCCGCTGATCGTGCCCGGACTGCTGCAGACCGCCGACTACGCGCGCGAAGTGACCAGCGGGTACCTGGAGCGGATCGCGCCGGTCGCGCCCAGCGAGACCAGGCGCCGGGTCGAGGCGCGGCTCGCCCGGCAGCAGGTGCTGATGCGGGACGATCCGCTCCGGCTGTCGGCGGTCCTTGACCAGTCCGTGCTGCATAGACGATTCGGTAACCGAGCCGTGATGCAATCGCAAATGAAGCAGCTTCTGTACTGGTCAGAACGTGATAACGTGTCGCTCCGTATTCTTCCGCTCGATGGCCGCCACCCGATCGGCACTGGGGCTTTTGTCCTGCTTCAGTTCGATAAGGTGCATGACGTCACCCACCACGATGTTGTCTACCTCGAGCACCTCACCGGTAGCCGGTACGTCGAGGAGGAGGACGAAGCCTACAGATACCGGCGCTCATTCGATCGCTTGTCGGAGTTGGCCCTGGACGAGGCGAAATCGCGGGAGATGCTCGCGGTCGCCGATAATGCGTGGAAGTAGCATATTTTGCTCTGCCCCAGCCTACCTGTCATAGATAATGCGAAAAAAGGACTCGAAGATGCGTTCGGTTAATCCCAGTGATATATCGTGGAAGAAAAGCTCCTATAGCGCAGCAAATGGAGAGTGCGTGGAGGTCGCGCATCTCGCCGACGGTCGCGTAGGAGTGCGTGACAGCAAGAGCAGCGCTGAGTTCAGCTTCAACTTCACGCTCGCGGAATGGCGGACGTTTGTCGGCCAGGTCAAGCGCGACCGGGTCGCGGGAGAATAGCGCAGCGCCGTTACCGGGCCGGGCTGTCGGGAACGACCTGCCCGCCGAGCGCCTGGCGGGCCTTGTCCTGGTCATCGACGCAGATCACGGCGAAGAACAGGTCATCGGAAACGCGGACCGGCAAGAGCAGGTCGGCGTTGACGCCCGCGTCGGCGAGCTTGCGGAAGGTGGCCGCGCCGGTTCCGGGCTGGTTCTCCATCCGGATGGTCAGCGCCGGGCGCATCGCGTACCCGATGCCCGCGTCCAGCAGCACGGCCTGGGCGCCGGCCTCGTCGTCGGCGATGAACGCCACGGTGCCGCCGCCGTCCGCGTGGGCCGTCGCGGACAAGACCAGGTTGACGCGGCTGCCGGCCATCGCCTCGCACAGGCGAGCCAGCTCGCCGGGCTGGTTCTTCAGGTCCACCGTGAACACGCTCATCTGGTGCCACCTTCCCGCGGTGCGGTGGCGCGCCACCGCTGCCTGCGAGCGTATCGCGGCGGCCGCGCGATGCGCCCTGTCCCCGCTCGGCAGGCCGGGACGGCGAGCATTGACGAGTAAGCTATCGATGTGATATCACATTAACGGGTGACCGGCTAATCGACAGCACACTCCGCAGGGGGCATCCCGATGAACGCACCCAACGACAACACCGCCGCGAAAGGCCTGCGCGGGTGGTGGCAATCTCCGCCGCGATCTGGCGTGCACCGCTTCATCAGCCCGTGGGAGTACCGCCATCTCCGCTTCGCCGGGGTGACGCGTGTTTTCGGCGGCAGCGTCGCGGCGGGCGCGGGCGTCGTGTGCCTGTCGTACGGCGTCTACGGATGGGCAGGCTTCTTCCTGGTTCTCGGGGCGCTGAATCTCGCGGGCGGCTCCTGGTACCTCACCGTCGACCGCTCCGCATCTGCCCGAACCTGAGCCGGCCCGATATCCCGGGTGAGCGCGTTGCCGGTCGCGGCCGGCGGCCCGCGGCTATGATCATCCGGTGCGAACACGCCCGAACCAACGCTCGCTGGCGTTCCCGGCGGACCCGACTGATATCCCCGCGCTGCTGCGCGGGGGCGCCTGGGCCGTCGCGGCCGGGCGGGTGGTGATCGGCCTGACCGCCCTGGTCTGGCCGTCGGTCCCGGCCCGCCCGTGGGTGAGCACGACAGCGGATGACCTGGCTACGCAGGTGTTCGGGCGCGCCCTGGGAGCGCGTGACCTCGCTCTCGGGCTCGGCGCGCTGGCGGCCCTGCAGCGGCCCGGGGCCGAGCC
>JASIGD010000324.1 GCA_030045295.1 Streptosporangiaceae bacterium | reverse complement strand
CTACCGGCCCACCGATTCGTGGACGACGCTCGCCGGCCTGGCCGTGCAGACCGAGCGGGTACGCCTGGGCACGCTGATGACCGCCTCGACCTACCGCCGGCCCGGCCCGCTGGCCATCACCGTGGCCACGGTGGACGCGATGAGCGGCGGGCGGGCCGAGCTCGGCATCGGCGCGGCCTGGTACGAGCGTGAGCACCAGTTCTTCGGCATCCCGTTCCCGCCGCTCGGCGAGCGTTTCGACCGCCTGGCCGAGCAGCTGGACATCATCACCGGGCTGTGGCAGACGACCCCGGGCGAGCGGTTCAGCTACCACGGCAAGCATTACCAGCTCGAAGAGTGCGCCAGCATCCCCCGCCCGGCCGCCCGGCCGCGCATCATCATCGGCGGCGCCGGGCCGCGGCGCACCCCGGCGCTGGCGGCGCGGTTCGCCGACGAGTTCAACAGCGGCATGTCCGACGGGCTGGCCGAGCGGTTCGCCAACTTCCGGCGGATCTGCGAGCAGTCCGGCCGGGATCCGGCGGGCGTCCGGCTGTCCACTACGCTGCCGGTGTGCTGCGGGCAGACCCGCCGCGAAGCCGACCGCCGCGCCGCGGCGCTCGGCGAGCCCGGGCTCCGGATGCTGCGGATGGGCATCACCGGCACCCCCGGCGAAGTGACCGGGCGGCTGGCCGAGCTGGCGGCGGCGGGCGCGGACACCGTCTATTTCCACCTCTATGACGTGTCCGATCTGGACCACGTCCGGCTGCTCGGCAACGAGGTACTTCCGCAGCTGGACTGACCTGGCGGCTGTGCGCGCCCACAAATTCAGCTCCGGGATTTGGTGCTGCCGGGTCATTCGGAGTTCACTTCTGCGGATCCGCTTGTGCAGCCGCACAACGGACCAGTAACGAAGCTTGTGGCGGCTGTCGTTGATTTCTTCCGGTCCGGCTTCGACCATAGTGTATGCGGCCGTTAAAAGGGTCATCGCAATTCTTTTGCGGCCGCCGTGCCAAATATCGTGGAATAGGAATAGGCCACGAATGACCGCCGCGTCACCAGTTCCTGCCCATCCGCGCCTGGGCGTTCGCATGGCCTACCGCCTGCAGCAGGTGCTGCGCCCCCAGGCCGGCCTCCGCTGGCTCAGCACCAGGATCGAGGCGTCCGGCGCGGCGCGCTCGCTGTTCACGGCCGCGGAACGGCAGTCGAAGGAGGGCCTGTTCGGCTGCCGGATGTGTGGTCAGTGCGCCCTGCCCGTCACCGGCTACGTGTGCCCGATGGGCTGCCCGAAAGAGCTGCGCAACGGGCCGTGCGGGGGGGTCGGCGCGGACGGCTCGTGCGAGGTCTATCCCGGGCTGCGCTGCGTCTGGGTGGACGCCTACGAGCGCGCGGCCAGCCAGGGCCGGACCGCTGACCTGCGCCTGCTGCACCGCCCGATCGACCACCGGCGCTGGGGCCAGAGCTCCTGGCTGAACTACTGGCAGGGGCGCGACCGGGAACTGTGGGCCGACGACAGGCCCGGCCCCGGTGACCGGCCCGCCGCAAGACCCGGGCCAGGCTCCGCCTTGGGGGGTTCATGAGCCTGCGCGAGCGCCTGGCCTCGGGCAGCTTCGCGGTTACCGCGGAGATCAGCCCGCCGCGCGGCGCCAGCACCGACCCCATCACGAAGACGGCCGGGCTGCTACGGGATTGGGTCGATGCGGTCAACGTCACCGACAACCAGGGCTCCAACGTGCGGCTGGCCAGCTGGGCGGGAAGCCTGGCGGCCATGGCCGCCGGCCTCGAGCCCGTCATGCAGATGACGTGCCGGGACCGCAACCGCATCGCCCTGCAGTCCGACCTGCTCGGGGCGTCTGCCCTCGGCATCCGCAACATCCTGGTGATGACCGGCGACCACCCGAAGTTCGGCGACCACCCGGAGGCCAGGCCCGTGTTCGACCTGGACAGCGTCCAGCTGCTGTGGACGCTGTCCACCATGCGCGATCGGCGCGTGCTGCTGTCCGGCCGCAGGCTCGACCCGGCGCCCGACTGCTTCCTCGGCGCGGTGGAGAACCCGTTCGCCCCGCCGGTCGCCTTCCGCGCCGAGCGGCTCGGCAAGAAGGTCGCCGCGGGCGCGCAGTTCGTCCAGACCCAGTTCGTCTTCGACATCCCCGCGTTCAGCCAGTGGATGACGCAGGTCCGTGACCTCGGGCTGCATGAGCGGTGCGCGATCCTCGCGGGGATCGGCGCGGTCCGTTCGCTGCGGGCCCTGGACTTCATGCGGGACAAGGTACCCGGGGTGCACGTACCCGACGACGTGTACCGCAGGCTGCGGGCGGTTCCGGCGGACCAGGTCGCCGCGGAGGGAACGCGGCTCGCGGCCGAGACCATCCAGCAGGTCGGCGATATAGCGGGCGTAGCCGGGGTACACCTGCTGGTCGCCGGGAACGAGCAGGCCGTTCCCGGCATCATGGACGGCGCCGGCCTGAGCGCAGGCCGCGGAGCCGCAGGGGCCGCGGGAGCCATCGGAGCCGCCGGAGCCATCGGAGCCGCGGGGTCCACGGGAGCCGCGGGGTCTGCGGGGCACGATGGACGTTGACCTCCGCCCGGTCAAGAAACTGCGGGAGTCCGCCGCGATCCGGTCGGCGCTCGGCCCGATCATCGAGGCGGTCTGCGCGTCGCCCGCGGACCTGGCCCGGCTGCGCGTGGTCTGCGACTGGATCCAGTACAAGCAGAACTTCCGCGAGCCCGTGGTCAGCAGGCCGATCGCGGGCACCGACGTCGAGATCGCCGTCGACCTGCGCCGCTGCGGCGCCGTCGACCCGATGAGCCCGGACGACCTCGCCGCCAGCGTGAAGCAGGCCCTGTCCGATCAGGCCGGACTGGCCCTCGAGCCCTGGGTGGCCGGGCGCGACAGCTGCATCTGGCGTTTCAACGCGCTGTACTGGCAGGCGCTGTCGCACTGGGAGCAGGCCACCGGGCGCGAATACGAGCAGTCACTGCCCGGCGGGGAAAGCGATGCCCGCAACATCGAGGCCGCCCAGGAACTCATCCTCGAGCTTTTCCGGCTCTGGGACGACCTCGACGCCCGCCGGGCGCTGCCGGAGGAGCTGTACATCCTGGAACTCGGTGTCGGGAACGGGAACCAGGCGCGCACCTGGCTGGACGAGTTCGTCCAGCTCGACCGCAGGCACGGGCGCGACTACTACCGCAGGCTGCGCTACCTGATGGGCGACTATTCACCGCACGTCCTGGAACGGGCGCGGCTGGCCGTGGCCCATCACGGCGAGCGGGTCAGCGCGCTGGTGGTGGAGGCGACGCGGCC
>JASIGD010000323.1 GCA_030045295.1 Streptosporangiaceae bacterium | reverse complement strand
CTACACCACCACTCCCACCGTCTACTCCGTGTAGCTGAGCCCCGGACGTGATCACGGGAATCGTAGTTGGCGGGCGATGGTTGTACGTGTACGGTCGAGTGCATCGGGTACGTCCCGGCGTGCTCGCCAGCACAACTCAATAGGGGGTGAACGGTTTCGACTTCGGTGGTTGAACCAGGTGAAGCGGGCCGAGGGTTGCGGTTGCGACCTCGTAAATCCTGTGACCGTAAACCAATAAGTGCCAACGCAAAGCGCACTGACCTCGCTCTTGCCGCCTAAGGCGAGTTAGAGGTTTGTCAGCCCGGGGACGCCTCCGACCCGGTGCCTGGCATCAGTTAGGAGGATCCACCGCCTGCTCCGGCCGCGGGGCCAGGCGGGACATCTAACAGCGGCTGAGCCCGTCGGCGACTTGCTTGCGTGATCGCCGGGGCTGAGAAAAGCACAGCAAGCTGCGCCCGGAGAAGCCCTGGTGAGGTACTGAAGGACGCGGGTTCGATTCCCGCCACCTCCACGAATCGGATGGCGATCGTGCCGTCCGGCAGCCGGTTACCGCTGGTAGCGGTGATGGTCAGGCTGATCCCGCCGGGAGCTTGTTAGACGAAGTGCTCAGGCGTGCGCTGCCGCCGGAAGCCCGGCAGCAGCCGCGCCAGCACAAACGCCCCGGCGATGCAGGCCAGCCCCCCGGAGACCACGGATATCGTGTCGCCGAACGCGGCCGCGACCGCTCCCGACTCCATGTCCCCGATGCGCGGACCGCCGGTAACCACAGCGATCTGCAGGCCGGAAAGCCGCCCCCGCAGCGCGTCGGGCGTGGCGAGCTGGATGATCGTGTTGCGGAACACCGCCGAGATCACATCGGCCCAGCCGGCCACGGCCAGCAGCGCCAGCGCGCCCGGCAGCCAGGACACCAGTCCGAAGCAGGTAATGGCGATACCCCACGCGATGACCGCGATGATGACCGCGCGGCCCTGACGCCGGACCCGTCCGACCCAGCCGGTGGTGAGCGCGCCGATCAGGGCGCCCGCCCCGGGAGCCGCGTACAGGAAACCGAGGGTTGCCGCGCCGCCGCCGAACACGTTCGTGGCCAGCGCCGGGAACAACGCGCGCGGCATGCCGAACACCATGGCGTTGACGTCGATCAGGTACGCGCCCTGGATGGCCTGGCGCCCGCGCACGAACCTGAGACCCTCGATGATCGACCGCAGCCCGGGCCGGTGCCGCGCCTCCCCGGCGCCGGAGGACGGGGGCTGCGGCGAGATCAGGAACACCGCGACCAGCGCCGCCCCGAAGCTGGCCACGTCCATCCAGTACACGAACCGGACCCCCGCGCCGGCCAGCAGCAGCCCGGCTACTGCCGGGCCTACCACCAGGCCGAACTGGAACAGCGACTGGAATATGGCGTTGGCGGTCGACACCTCCGACCGGCTGACCAGGTTCGGGACGATAGCGCTGCGCCCGGCGTCATCCAGCCCGCCGAACCCGGCCGCCAGCGCCGGAAGAACGAACAACGGCCACAGCGCGGGACCTGAAGGGTCCAGGTCCGCGTTGATCGCGAGCCCGGCGCTGCAGCAGGCCATGAGCACCTGCGCCACCATCAGCAGGCGGCGGCGGTCCACGGCGTCGACCGCCGAGCCGCCGATGAGCGCCCCGGCGATCAGCGGAAATAGCTGGGTGAGAGACGCCAGCCCGACGTAGAGGGACGAGTGGGTCAGCTCGTACACCTGGTAGGGCACCGCAACCGTGGTCAGCTGGGTCCCGAGCACCGACGCGAGCTCGCCCAGCACCAGGCAGCGCAGATCCCGGGACCGCCGCAGCGGTGTCAGGTCGATGAGCAGGCGCCGTGCGGTCCCGCCCTGTTGCTCGGTATCCTCGCCCGCCGCCATTCCCCAATTCTCCCGGACGGCGGCGAGCATGGCCGATCATTACCATTCTGCTTCGGAACACGGGATAATAGGGCGACGGATAGAAACGATTGAGGCTGACCGGTTCCACCGCGAGCGCCGGGATTGCCCTGGTTCCGCGCGTGCAGGAAGGGGATGGGAGAATGGCGGCGATGAAGCCGCGGACGGGCGACGGTCCGCTTGAGGTCACCAAGGAGGGGCGCGGCATCGTCATGCGAGTCCCGCTTGAAGGCGGCGGCCGTCTGGTTGTTGAGCTGACCGCGGACGAGGCGTCTAAGCTTGGTGACGCTCTGAAATCCGTCGTTGGCTGACCCGGTTCCGCGCCGCTGGCTCAGTTGCCTCTCTTGACCGCGGCGAGCAGGCCGTTACCCAGCGGCAGCAGCACGGGGACGAGCCGGTCGTCGTCCCGCACCTGGGCAGCAAGGTCGGCGGGCTCATCGTCTTCGTCGCTTCCCGCCAGCAGGGCGTTATTGAAAGCAACGACGCCGCCCGGCCGCAACAGCCGCAGCGCCGCGGTCAGGTAATCCGGATAGTCCCGCACATCCGCGTCACAAAAAACCATGTCGTAAGCGTCATCGGACAGGCGCGGAAGCACGTCGAGCGCGCGGCCCACGATGAGCCGGCATTGGTTTTGCGCGAAACCCGCTTGGGTGAACGCTTTGCGTGCCATTCGCTGATATTCAGGCTCGGTGTCGACGCTGGTGAGCGTGGCGGCCGGGCGCATTCCGCGCAGCAGCCAGATGCCGGAACTGCCGCAGCCGGTGCCGATCTCGACGGCCGTCCTGGCGCCTACCGCACACGCCAGAAAACGCAGCGTCGCCCCCACCTCGGGAAGCACCGGCTCGGTACCGCCCAGCTCGGCCGCGTTCGCGCGCGCGGCCAGCAGCGGCTCGTCTTCCGGCAGGTACTCCGCAGCATAAGCAAGTGGCCCCACCTGCAGCAGCCTAGCGCCAGACGCGCAGGTCCGGGAACTCTCAGGGAGCTACGCCCGTTACCTATGCGATATCAGCCGGGTCCCCGCCCACAGCCAAGGCGGCCGACCCTGACCCGAACTGGCGCAACGGAAGAATCCAGGGCACGATGGTACAAGTCGCGGCACTCTGCGACCTGAAGGGCGGCTTGTTCGAGGAGGCCAGCCAACTGGAATCCCCGCCGACACAACCTGCTCAGCCCGAGTGGAACCTCCCGACCTGGGAGGATATTGTCCGTACGCATTCCGCTCGGGTCTATCGGCTCGCCTACCGCCTGACCGGCAACCCGCACGACGCCGAAGACCTGACGCAGGAGGTCTTCGTCCGGGTCTTCAGGTCGTTGTCCAGCTACACCCCGGGTACGTTCGAGGGCTGGCTGCATCGCATTACCACCAACCTGTTCCTTGACTCGGCCCGGCGCAAGCAGCGGATCCGGTTCGAAGGACTCGCCGACGAAATGGCCCACCGGCTGCCCGGCTCCGAACCCACGCCGGCCCAGGCCTTCGACGACAGTCATCTGGATGACGATGTCCAGGCCGCGCTGAAGGCGCTCCCGCCGGAGTACCGCGCCGCGGTGGTGCTGTGTGACATCGAGGGCTTCTCCTACGAGGAGATCGCCGCCACCCTGGGCGTCAAGCTGGGCACGGTACGCAGCCGGATTCACCGCGGCCGGGCTCAGTTGCGCGCCGCACTCGAGCACCGCAGGCCCGGCCCGGCCGAGGCCTTCGGCGCACGTCCCAGGGGATTCCGGCGCCCGGGCCTGGCCCGGCTGAGGCGGCCGGGTGAATCATGAGCCATCTTGGTGACCGGCTGTCGGCCCTCATCGACGGCGAGCTGGACGGAGCCGAACTCGACCGCGCGCACGCCCACCTCGCCGGCTGCGAGCAGTGCCGGGCCGAGGCCGCCGAACTGCGGGCTCTGCAGCAGAAACTGCGCGCGCTCACGGCCGACGGGCCGGCCGAAGCGGCCATGACCCGCCGCCTGATCGCCATGACCGGCCCGGGCGGGCCGCTGCCACCGCGGCGCCGCGTGCTCCGCCTCGCGCCTCGTCCGCGGCCCGCCGGACCGCGAACCCGAAGG
>JASIGD010000322.1 GCA_030045295.1 Streptosporangiaceae bacterium | reverse complement strand
GCGGGGTTCGCGGTCTTCGTGCTCGGCTCGCTGGCCTGCGCGCTGTCCTGGAACGAGGCGTCGATCATCGCCTTCCGGGTCGTGCAGGGCGTGGGCGGGGCGTTCATCATGGCGAACAGCGGAGCGGTGATCGCCGACCTGTACCCGCGGGAGCGCCGGGGCCGCGCCTACGGCTTCACCTCGATCGGCTGGACGATGGGCGCGGTGATCGGCATCGTGCTCGGCGGCGTGATCGTCACGTACCTGTCCTGGCGGTGGGTGTTCTGGATCAACGTGCCGGTCGGCGTCGCGGCGCTCGCGGCGGCCGTCCGGGTCCTGCGCGACCGCGCCGAGCGGTCGCGCCACACCCTGGACCTGCCCGGCATGGTCTGCCTGGGGCTGGGCCTGTTCGGGGTGCTGTGGGCGATGACCAGGCTGGCCACCACGGCGTTCGACGCCGAGGTGGCGGGGTACCTGATCGGCGGGATCGCGCTGATCGGGCTGTTCGTCGTCATCGAGCAGCACCAGCGCGAGCCGATGCTGCCGCTGTCGATCTTCCGGGTGCCGACGATGACGGCCTCGCTGCTCGCCTCGCTGTTCCAGGGACTGGCGAGCTTCGCCGTGCTCTTCCTGGTGATCATGTACCTGCAGGGACCGCGCGGCCTGACCCCGATCCACGCCTCGCTGCTGCTGGTCCCCGGCTACGTGCTGGGGTCCGTGGTCGGCCCCTACGCCGGGCGGCTCGCGGACCGGCGCGGACCGGTCCTGCCCGCCACCGCGGGCCTGGCCATCCAGGTGGTCGGCCTGGCCATCTACGCACAGCTCGGCCTGACCACCGGCCTGTGGGTCGTGGTGGTGGCGGCCGTGATCAACGGAGTCGGGGCCAGCTTCTTCTTCCCCGCGAACAGCTCGGCGGTCATGAAGGCGGCCCCGCCGGAGGCGTTCGGCATCGCATCCGGCATGCTGCGGACGTTCGCGAACATCGGCATGGTGTTCTCCTTCGCGGTCGCGATCCTCATCGCCTCGCGTTCGATCTCCCGCGGCCTGGCCTTCGCGATCTTCGTCGGCAGCACCTCGCTGCACGGCACGCTCGCCGTCGCGTTCACCACGGGCCTGCACGCCGCGTTCTACGCCATGATGGGATTCATGGTGCTGGCCGCCGCCTTGTCCGCGCTGCGGGCCGGCTCGCCCGGGACCCGCGGCCCGGCCGCCCGGTGACGGCGCGAGGCGCGATGGCCGACATCGAGGACGTGCGGCGGATAGCGATGTCGCTGCCGCGCACGTCCGAGCACCTGATCCGGGACCACACCAAGTTCCGGGTCGGCAGGCTGGTGTACGCGTCGGTCTCGCCGGACGAGCAGCGGATCGGGTTCGGCTTCCCCAAGGAAGAGCGCGCCGCGCTGGTCGCCAGCGATCCGGGCACGTTCATGATGCCGCTGCGCAGCGACGAGCGGTACCACTGGGTCCGGGCCAGGCTGCCCGCGCTGCACGCGGACGAACTGCGCGAACTGCTCACCGACGCGTGGTGCATGGTGGTGCCGAAGAAGGTCGCGGCGGGCTACCTGGCCAGCCAGGGGATCGACCACCGGTGACGGCCGCCGGGCGCCGGGTCCGGGCGGGCCCGGCGGGCGCGCCGCTACGATAGGGCGGTGCCGTTGCGCGCGATCGACTTCCATGTGCACCTGCCGACCCCGGACTGGCTGGACGGCAGCATGGCGGGCTACGTCGAGGCGGCCGAGGCGTACTTCCGCTCGCCGGTGCAGCGGCAGTCGCTGGACGAGCTGGCCGCCCGGTACCGCGGGCTCGAGGTGACCGCGGTCCTGCTGGCCTGGGACGCCGAAACCGCGACCGGACGGCCCCGGGTGCCGAACGAGACCGTGGCCGCCGCGTGCCGCGATCACCCCGGCGTGTTCGCCGGCCTGGGGTCGGTGGACCCGCACAAGGGCGAGGCCGCCGTGGCGGAGGTGGCGAACATCGCGTCCCTCGGCCTGCGCGGGGTGAAGTTCCACCCGTCGCTGCAGGCCTTCTCGCCCGACGACCCGCGGTACTGGCCCATCTTCGCGGCCTGCGAGCAGCACGGCCTGCTGGCCCTGTTCCACACCGGGACCAGCGGGATCGGCGCCCGCCAGCCCGGCGGCCAGGGCATCAGGATCGACTACGCGCACCCGCTCAAGCTCGACCCGGTG
The DNA here is from genome assembly GCA_030045295.1 of Streptosporangiaceae bacterium. The sequence continues at coordinate 3,907 of JASIGD010000322.1, read as the reverse complement.
GCCGCGGCGCACCCGGACCTGACCGTGGTGGCCGCGCACTTCGGCTGGCCCTGGCAGATGGACCTGATCGCCGTCGCGCTGCACAAGACCAACGTGTACATCGACATCTCCGGCTGGTCGCCGCGGCGCGTCCCGCCGGAAGTCATCCGCGAGCTGCGCGGCCGGCTGTCCGGGCAGTTCGTGTGGGGCAGCGACTTCCCGTTCCTCACCCCCGAGCGGTGCCTGTCCGAGCTCGAGGCGCTGGACCTGCCGGGCGACGTGCTGACCGCGGTGCTGCGCGACAACGCCGCGCGCATCCTCGGGCTCAGCTGAGATCGACCACGACCGGCGCGTGGTCGGACGGCCCGTGGCCCTTTCGCGCCTCCCGGTCGACGTAGGCGCCGGTCACCCGGCCGGCGACGGCCTGGCTCGCGTACACCAGGTCGATCCGCATGCCCTGGTCCTTCGGGAAGGCCCCGGCCCGGTAGTCCCAGTAGGTGAACGGGTGCGGTCCCTTCATCGGGGCCGGGACCACGTCGCGCAGGCCGAGCGCGCGCAGGCCGGCCAGGGCCTGCCGTTCCGGCGGGGTGACGTGGGTGGAGCCGACGAAGACCGCCGGGTCCCACACGTCGTCGTCGGTCGGCGCCACGTTGAAGTCGCCGCAGGCCGCGAGCTGAGGCTCGTGCCTGAGCTCGTCGGCCAGGGCGGTGCGCAGCGCCGCGAACCATTCCAGCTTGTAGGCGTAGTGAGCCGACTGCGGCGTGCGCCCGTTCGGCGCGTACAGCGACCAGACCCGGATCCCGCCGCAGTTGGCGCCGACCGCGCGGGCCTCCGGCTTGCCCAGGCCCGGCTCGTCAAGCAGGGTGGGCTCGGCAGGCTCGCCCGCGTAGCTGGGCTCGCCGGGAAAGCCCAGGCTGACGTGCTCCAGGCCGGCGCTGGACAGCAGCGCGACGCCGTTCCACCGGCCGTCCCCGTGAGCGGCTGTCTCGTAGCCGAGCTCGGCGACCTCGGCCTCGGGGAACAGGGCGGTCGTGGTCTTGATCTCCTGCAGGCAGACGATGTCGGGCTTGGCTTCGTCCAGCCACTCGAGCAGCCGGGGCAGCCGCGCCTTCACCGAGTTCACGTTCCATGTGGCCAGGCGCACTCCGATAGCCTCCCACCGCGCGCGTGACGGTGCTAGCAGGACGTCACGAACTCCCGCGACCAGCTATTCCGAGTCGTAGCGGAAGCCGTCGATGAAACGGCGGAACACGCCGCCCTCGTGGGCCAGCGGCTGGCCGGGCGGCGGGGCCTCCGGGCGTTCGTGCCCCTCGGGCTCGTCGTAGTCGGCCCGGGCGATCGCGTCCGCGATCTGCGCCTCGTCGAAGTCCTCCGAACCGGGGATCTCGGGCACGAATCCGACCAGGTCCCCGTCGAGCAGGACCTCGGCTTCGAGCCCGGTGGTCCCCTCGGAACCCCAGACCGCCTCTCGCCCGCCGCTCACCGGCACCTGCACCGCGTAGGCGTCGATCCCGGACTTCTTCAGGTGCGCCTTGATGCCCCGGTCCCTGAGCGCGTCGGTTACCCGGCGGGCACGATTCTCGTCCATGGCCCCAGGTTACCCGGGCGCCGGCGGCGGAAATGAGAACCACGAGCCGGCCCCCGTTTTCCCGGCCGTCACAAAATCGTGCTGAACTGGGCACGATTCCCCCTCGTATCAGTTGCTTGCGGGGAGCTAAATTTCTGCATGTAGGGCCTATCCGGTGACGGAGGGGGGCGCAGGCGCCATGTCGCTGACCAAGGCGCGGCTCCCCGTGCGGCTCACGCCGCTGGTGGGACGCGAGCGCGAGCTCGACGACATCGTGCAAGCGGTCGCCCGGAGCCGCTTGCTCACCCTCACCGGCCCGGGCGGCACCGGGAAGACGCGGCTGGCGCTGGCCGCGGCGAGATCCGCGGGCGGATCCTTCCCGGGCGGGGTGTGCTGGGTGGAGCTGGCCCAGATCGAAGACCCGGACATCGTCGGGCAGGCGGTCGCCAGCAGGCTGGGCGTGCCCGACACGCCCGGGCAGGACGCCGTCGAGGCCATCGCCGAGCACGTGGCCGACCACGCGCTGCTGGTGGTGCTCGATAACTGCGAGCACCTGGCGGACGCCCTGGCCGCCCTGACGGAGAACCTGCTCGCGGCCTGCCCGGCCCTGTCCGTGCTGGCCACCAGCCGCGAGGCGCTGGGCGTCGAGGGCGAACTCAACTGGCAGGTGCCGCCGCTGTCGCTGCCGGCGGCCGGCCTCGCCCCCACCGTGTCGGCGCTGGCCAAGTCCGACGCGGTCAAGCTGTTCGAGCAGCGGACCCAGCTCGTCCGGCCGTCGTTCCGCGTCACCGATCAGAACGCCGCCGCGGTCTCGGTCATCTGCCAGCGGCTCGATGGCCTGCCGCTCGCGATCGAGCTGGCGGCCGCGAGGATGCGGGTGCTTTCCTCCGCGCAGCTGGCGGAACGGCTGGACGACATCTTCGCGTTGCTGATCGGCGGCGCGCGCTCCGCGCCGCCGCGGCACCAGGCGCTGCGCACCACCCTGGACTGGAGCCACGACCTGCTCGAGGCCGGCGAGCGGGCCGTGTTCCGCAGGCTGGCCGTGTTCTCCGGCGGATTCACCCTGCCCGCGGCCGAAGGCGTGGCCGCGGAAGGCGACATCCGCCCGGACGCCATGCTCGAGCTGCTGACCAGGCTGGCGGACAAGTCGCTGCTGCGGGTGGACCACACGAGCGAGGACTCGCGCTACTACCTGCTGGCGACGATCCAGGAGTACGCTCGGGACCGGCTCGCCGAGGCGGGAGAATCCGACCAGCTCAGGCACGCCCACCTGCAGTACTTCACCGAACTGGTGGAGCACGCCGCGGCCCGCATCGAACGCCTCGAAGAGGAAGCCTGTCCGCTCGAGCTCGAACTCGACCGGCTGGACGCCGAACTGCCCAACCTCCGGCGGGCGTTTGAGTTCGCCCAGGATTCGGGCGACCCGGTGGCGGCGCTGCGCATCGCGGGCCCGCTGGACCGCTACGCCTACCTCCGCGGTCACTATCACGAGATCCGGCAGTGGATGGACGCGGCGGTCACCTCGGACCCGGACGCGCCCGCCGGGCTGCGGGCCAAGGCGCTGCTCGGCAGCGGCAGGCTCGCCCTGCTCCAGTGCGACTACGCGCCCGCCGCCCGCCGGCTGGAGGCAGCGCTGCGGCTGTACCGCGAGCTGGGCAACGCGCGGGGCATCGCCAGCGCGCTGCAGGTGCTGGGCAGCGTGGCCCGGGAGCAAGGCAGGTACGCCAGGGCGGTGGAACTGCACGCGGAGAGCCTCGCCGTCGCGGAGGCGGCCGGGGACCGGTGGGCGGTGGCCAGCGCGCACGGTTACCTCGGCTTCGTCTCCTGGCTGCAGCGCGATTTCGTCAGGGCCACCGAGGAGGCCAGCACCGCGCTGGCGATGTTCCGCGACCTCGGCGACGTGGAAGGCACGGCGTGGTCGCTGATCAGCCTGGGCACGGTGGCCCGCTACCAGGGAGACTCCGACCGGGCGGCGCTGCTGCTGACCGAAAGCCGGTCGCTGTCGGAGGGCATCGGCTTCCGCGAGGGCATCGCGTGGTGCGCTGAGCAGCTCGGCCTGCTCGCGGCGGTCGACGGCGACCCGGCCGCGATCTCACTACTGCGCCACAGCCTCGAGCTGCACAGCGAGCTGCGGGACCGCTGGCGCGTGTCCAGCGTGCTCGAGGACCTCGCGGCGATCGCGCTCGCGGTGGGCAAGACGAGGCCGGCGGCGCGGCTGCTCGGCGCGGCCGAGGCGCTGCGCGACGCGATCGGCACGGTCATCGCCCCGTGTGAGCGGGCCCAGCACCTGCAGACCGCGGCGGCGGTGCGGGCCGCGCTGGGCGAGCAGAGATTCACCATGGCGCGGCAGGAGGGGCTGCG